>JAJFBJ010000055.1 GCA_020697375.1 Nitrospira sp.
GAGATTCGACACTGGACACTTTGCTGGACAGCCGCCCTTTCGGTCCCTTCCGATAGTCGACCTTGATGCTGCAAGAAATACGGTTACAATCCTTCCGCATGCGGGCGTAACATTCTTTCACGACCGCAAATACCTCGTCCCATTCCCCTTCCAGCACCGTCCCCATGGGGTTCAACCGGTAGGCCACTCCGCTCCGGTCGATGATGTCCAAAGAACGCGACACATACTTTCCCACGCTCTCACCCTTTCCCAGCGGCGACATACTGAACTCCAATAACACCATAGCCGTCGTCACCCTCCCTGCGTGGTTTGCGTGGTGGCTGCCGGGGACAGCGGAGCTTGCTGACCGGCCCGGTAATCGAGCCAGACCTTGGGATATTGCACTTTTCCCAGCAGGCGGAAGCCATCGAGCGCCTCATGGAGGAGCGCCCGGCGTTTCTCCGCGTCCGGCTCGTTCGCCTTCGCCTGCTCGCGAAGTTGTCCCAGCCAATCGACGAAGGCCGAAAATTCTGCGTCCAAAATACGCTCCAGATCTTCCTTCATAAACCCAGACAACGCCGGCGCCTGTCCGCTCGTGCTGATTGCCATACGGAGATGACCGCAGCTGACGACGGCCGGCATCACGACGTTCGATACATCGGGCTGGTCCACGGACCACACCAGAAACTTCTGCTCGCGAGCCAGCTTCATCAGCGAATGGGAAAGCTCCCTGTCTCCCCGCATGGTATTCAACACCAGAATGGCGCTCTCCAGGTCAGTCGCACGAAAATGCCTGCCGCGATGAATGATCTTCGCCGACGCCGCCAATTTGCGGAGCGCTTCATTCATGGTGGGACTGATGACCGTCACCTTGGCGCCGGCGTCCAGCAACCGCTGGACCTTTTCGGCTGCCTCCTCGTCGCCGCCGATCACCAATACCGGCCACCCACGCACATCGAGTGAAATTTGAAAACCTGAATTTGCAGACATCGTCATAATCCTCCAACAAGCCATCACACAACGCAACGCCGTATCATACAACAGCCGATTTCTCAGGGTAAACCCGCTGCCACGATTCCCCTTTCCGCCATGACTGGGTATAATGCGCCCGCTGATCGAAGGGGGAATCTTCACTCCCCACTGGCATAACAACGAAGGAGCATATTGTGGCGGGATATACAGGACGATCGCTGGGCATGGCCGGCGCGATCATCGGCATTGCGGCGATGGCCGCCTATTTCGGCATCGCGCACATCGGTGATCCTGATCAGGGCGGCGGGTCGATTGCAGGACAGGTGCAGATCGCTCCCAATCTGGCCGATCAGGTCAAACCCACCGACGTGCTGTTCGTCATCGTGCGGCGCCCGACAGGACCACCGCGGCCCATCGCCGCCAAACGGATCGATGCGCCGACCTTTCCGGTGCAGTTCGAAATTACAAACGCAGATGTCATGGTGCAAGGCAGCGAGCTCAAAGGCATGGTGGATGTGGTGGCCCGCCTGGATCGCGACGGCCAAGCCGGCCAGCCGCAGCCTGGAGATATGGAAGGGCGCTATGAGAAAAATCCCACCCTGCCGGGTGGACGTGATCTGACAATCACGATAGACAAGGTGTACTAGGAGGAACCAATTCTGAGTTCTGAGGTGAATCGGACCGTAACTCACGACTCAGCACTTACAACTGAGACGGCTAGGGATCTGCCGGGTCCGCGTCGAGTTCCAAGTTCCAATAGAGATAGTCGCGCCAGCTTTCCGGTGTATTTCTGATACCGATGGTAATCGTGACCGTGGGGCTCCAACGCGGCTTCACGGGCTTCTTGGTCAGACGCATGTTGGCTTCATCCGGCGTGCGACCGCTTTTCCGATTGTTGCATCGCCAACAGGCCGTCACGATATTATCCCAGGTTTTGCGCCCCCCCTTGGCGATGGGCACCACGTGGTCGAACGTGAGCTCTTCGGTGCGGAACCTGCGATTACAATATTGGCAACTATAGCCGTCGCGCGTAAAGATATTGATGCGTGAAAATTTGACAGCCCGATGGCTGTCCTTGAGTTTGACCAGCTTCAACAGCCGCATCACCGAGGGAAGTTTGATCGAGATGGAAATGCCGTGGATTTCGCGCTCATAGACTTCGAGGACTTCGACCTTCCCCTGCCAGAGCAAGGTAATGGCCTTCTGCCAATGCAGGACACGCAGCGGTTCATAGGTGGAGTTGAGCAACAGGGTCATTTCCATAGCAGCTCCGGATGTCTCCTATGAGTTGTACTATGCGAATGATTGTCAGATCGCGGTGGTGTAATGCCCTTCCTCATGAATCGTGTAGTCGATTTATGCCATATGGCGTCAATGAAATCAAGCGCTTAGGCCTTTGACGCCTGGAATGTTACCCAATCGTAACTTGCGCCAGGTCCTTTTTCCGGAACCTCTACATGAGCCTCATGAATCCAAGTCCCACCTATGTCACGGTGGCACAGGTGCAAGACATCCCGCCGGGAACATGCCGGACGGTAGACATAGAAGGCATCCGGCTCGCGCTTTGCAACGTGAACGGAACATTCTTGGCTGTTGATAACACCTGCCCGCATGCAGGCGGACCGCTGGGAGAAGGGGCCATGGACCAAGAGCTCATCGAGTGTCCCTGGCATGGATGGCGCTTCAATGTACGCACCGGCGAGCGGCCGGAAAATCCTGAAATTCGTGTGGCCTGTGTGGAAGTGCGGGTAATGGGAGCGAACGTGCAAGTAAAACTCCCGCTTACATTGTAGGCGACAGCGGTAAGGTATCCGTCTCAGGTCGGAGTGACCTTCCCCTCCCAGGTTCTTCCGGCATCAGGCCATCCGCAGGCAAAGAAGCCGCATTCACTCGCTTCGTGGTCAAATCGACATGCCAAATGAAGTCCCGTTCGAACCACTGGTTGGTGCCCTGCTCACGCATGTAGATACGGACCTCGTAGCGCTGATCTTCCAGCTTGATCACCTGCCACTCCCCTAAACGCAAACCGAGATTGCGAGTCTTTTGGACACGGACGCGTTCATTGAAGGCTTGAAGAATCGTCGGATAGCCGACAGCCCGGTGAGTCTGCACCAGCGCCAGAGCCTCGGCCGCTCGCGGGTCGGTGATCGGATTGAGGCCGGGCGGCTTCATCCACCAGTAGACCAGCAGGCCTCCAAGAAGAAGGAGCAACAGCCCGTAATGAATCGCTTTACTCATAAGCGGACGGTATCCTACGTAGGCTCACCATGGATGGGCGGTCATCATAAGTGGCGCCGGATTTCACTGTCAATCATGGAAAGCGGCGCGGCGAGCCGTACTGGGAGGCTGCAAGCCCCGCTGTGCTTGACAATGCCGAGCAACGCTATGGTACAAGTACCGGTCAACCCACGCGAATCAATCGGAGCCTCTTTTTTCAATGAAGTTCTTCTTTTACGCCGACAATTTGAACCCTTCACAACTCAAGCGCCGCGCCCCCGAGCACAAGTTTCTTTATACGGCCTATCTGCCCGACCACAGCATCCAGTTCTGTCGCTGGTCGACGCAGTGGCGATGCGGCCTGGCGAGCGTCATTCCATCACCGGGAGAAAAAGTCTGGGGAGCCGTCTTCGAGATCACCGATGAAGATCTCAAGGTGCTGGACGAATTTGAGGACGATGTGCCTCAGGGAGCGTACCGGCATCTGCCGGTCACGGTTATCTCGGAGGACGGCGAAAAGACACTCGTCACAACCCACGCGGCGAATCCCATCGGCAAGTTCAAGCCGAAGGAACATTATATCGAATGGGTCATGAAGGGACTCAAGCAATGGAAACTACCCGATGAATGCATCGAGCAATGGCAGGCCTACAAGCCGCGTTGACCGTCCCGCACGTCGTAAACCACTCATGTTTCAATAGAGGTCACCATGCCGAAGCCCAAGTTTCATATTCTCGTCTGCACCAACGCCCGTCCACCTGGCCATCCGAAACCATCGTGCGGCGGCCAGGGAGCGGCACAGTTGCTCATGACTTTCAACATGGGGTTGATGCAACGCGGGATCATGCCGGGTGAAGTGCTCGTGACCGGATCAACCTGCCTGGGCCCATGCGAACAGGGGCCGACGGTCGTCGTCTATCCCGAGGGCACCTGGTATTCCAAGGTCACGGAGGCAGATGTCGCGACGATCCTGGACGAACACATCAAGGGCGGAAAGCCTGCCGCGAAGCTGAATCCCGATTCAGTTTGGGGCTGACGGCATCTCAAACGGGACTGACACCGTGGAACATTCGACTCCACATGAACATAAGGCCCATGCCCCGAGAAGCGTCGCCTGTATGGTCATTACCTGCAGCGACACCCGTACGCCGGACAATGATACGAGCGGCCGGTTGATCATGTCGCTGTTGAAGGAGCATGGACATCAGGTCCTGGCCTATCACCTCGTCAAGGATGAGCCTATCCTGATCAAGGAGCGAATCGGCGAGGCCCTGCGGACCGAAGGGATTCACGCCATCATCATCAATGGCGGGACAGGAATCTCACGACGGGACTCGACCTTTGAAGCAGTCGACGCCATGCTCGAAAAACGCCTGGATGGTTTCGGCGAAATCTTCCGCGCGCTCACCTACCAGGACATCGGCTCGCCGGCGATCATGACCAGAGCGACTGCCGGCATCGTTCACGGCCGGGTCCTGTTTTCCACACCGGGCTCTGAAAATGCGGTGCGCCTGGCCATGGAAAAACTCATCCTTCCCGAACTCGGTCACCTCATCAAAGAACTTGCCAAGTAGCTAGTCGTGACGCGTGCCACCTGAACGCACAGGGGTGAGGTGCAAATGGGTAACGCCTCATCCGCCAAGCCTCACGTTTCACTATTGAAGGATGCTCAAAACGGTCCTCCAGCCGGCCGCAAGAAGTACGGCAACTGAGGAATACTCCAAGGATACATCGCTGAAGGCATGCAAGCGAGGAAGTAGGGTGGAAGCCAATTTTCTATCTTCACGCAGGCTGTTCAAAACGGCCTTCCAGCAAGGCCGCAGGGAGCATCATGACTGAGGTGTGCCCTTGCGGTACGTCGCGTCGCAAGGAGGCATGCTCCCGAGAACGAAGCTGGAGGCAGTTTTCAACAGCCGCTAGTCCTGCGCGATCTTCGGTTCCGAGTACGTCTGATTCATTGAAATCTTGGATTGCGCGTATCGCTTGTAGTGCATCAAAAGGTCTCGTACCGACACGACCCCGACAATGGCTCCCGCTTTGGTCACCGCGAGGTGGCGCACCCCGAGGTCGCCCATCATATCCTGCGCATCATCGACCGCTTGATTGCTCTCGATCGTGCAGAGGGGGGAACTCATGATTTTTTCGACCGTGAGTTTCGCGATATCCTGAGTGGTGGCCAGCGCCTTCCTCACCAGGTCGGTATCGGTCACGATGCCGACGTGGCTGTTCCCCTTCTTGATCAGGAGCGAACTGATTCGCAATTCACGCATTTTTTTCGCCGCGCCTCGAACGGAGGTCGTAGGGCCGATGCTTTGAGGATGTTTGTTCATGATCTGCGCAACAGTCGCCATGTAATGTCCTTTCTATCCATTGAAACGAGCAAAACGATCGGAGGCTCGCTCTACTCCACCGTGAGAACGATCTTACCAAAAAACGATCTTCCCAGAAGATATTCTTGCGCGGCCTTCGCCTGAGCCAAGGGGAATGTCCGGTCGATCAGAGGATGTAACTTTCCTTGCCCGAACAAACGGGCTGTCTTGAGCAATTCGCTCTGTGACCCCATGTACGAGCCCTTGATCGTGAGTTGCCTTGCGTAGACGTAGCGCAGATTCAACGCCACATCGGCGCCGGTGGTCGCCCCGCAGGTAATCAAACGGCCGCCCTTGGCCAGCGAATCCACGCACTGCGCCCACACCTCCGGACCGATATGTTCGATCACCACATCCACACCGCGACGGTGAGTCAGGTCGCGCACGCGCTCATTGACCTTCTCGCTGGTATGGTTGATCACGTCATCGGCGCCGATTGCCTTGGCCTTCGCGATTTTGTCGTCGTTGCCGACCGTGGTCACGACGCGGGCGCCCGCCAGCTTGGCCATTTGAATCGCGATGTGCCCCACTCCGCTGCCTGCCCCCATGATCAGGACGTCTTCGCCTGGACGCAGATCGGCCAACGTAAATAACATATGCCAAGCCGTGACGGACACCAGGGGAAACGCCGCGGCCTGTTCAAGGGTCAACGTGCCTGGAATGGGAAAGACATTCCGTGCCGGCACCTTGACGTATTCCGCATACCCGCCGTGGCACATCGCTCCGATCAAGCCGTAGGAGCGGCACATGTTGTCGCGTCCGGCCACGCACTGTTCACAGCGCCCGCAGCCCACGCCGGGGGAAACGAAGACGCGGTCTCCTTCCGCGACACCTTCTGCGCGAGAGCCGACCTGTTCGACCACTCCGGCAACGTCCGAGCCGGAAATGTGCGGAAGCGGCATCGGATAGGCCGGACTGCCCTGCCTGATCCAGATGTCCAAGTGATTCAGCGCGCAGGCCTTCACCCGAACTAGCACGTCGTCGGGGCCGATAGCAGGCATCGGCATCTCTTGATACTGCAATTTGCCGGGCCCGCCATGTTCGTGAAACACCACCGCGTTCATGTAACTCCTCACCTGTGATTCGTGGCTATATTAGTTTCCGCCAAATCGCTATTCCCAGAATGCAGCTCAATAAAGATTCCCTACAGGATGATCAAAACGGCATGTAACTTGGCCGCAAGGAGTGCGGCGACTGAGGCGTACCCTTGGGGTACGTCGCAGGGAGACGTGCGACTGAGAACGCAGTTAGATGGCGTTTTCATCATCCTGCTAGAGGGTCAGCGTGCCCTCCACCACCATCAACGCTTGCCCGCCGACGGTCACAGCTTGAATCACATCGTCATCGGATTCCACTTGAATCAAAATACGCGAGGGACGATCGATTTCATACCCCTGCTCGGCAATAATCTCGGTCACCGGCCCGATATCGACGACACCCTGCTGCACGAGATAGGCCCCCAACGCGCCACTGGCGCTCCCGGTCGCAGGATCTTCCACAATCCCAATCAATGGAGCGAACACGCGGGTATGTACGGTGGATGATTGCTCCACGGTCATGGTGCTGAACACCATCATGCCGTTGGCGCCATACTGCTGGGACAGTTCTGCGATGGCGGCGACATCCGGAACCATGGAACGAACGGCCGTGAGGGTCCGCACCGGAACGATGACGACCGGCAATCCGGTAGAAACCACCTGCACGGGGAATCTGGTCTCAGTGATCAATGCCTTGGTAATGCCCAGTGCGCGCGCGATCGAAAAGAGCGATTCCGGTTCGTCGATCACATCAAGAAACTCCGGTTTCGGTTGGGCCATCACGACGCGCTCGATGAGGCCGTTCTGCGTATGGATGTCGACCGGAAAGAGACCTAAATTACATTCCTGGAGGACTCGCGTGACCGGTTCCCGGAGCGTCAAACGTTTCAAAGTGCCCAGCACGAAGAATGTGCCGATGACCGGATGCCCGGCAAAGGGAATTTCCTGAGTCGGGGTGAAGATGCGCATTTTGACGACGGCCGCCTTATCGGTCGGCGGAAAGACGAATACGGTTTCCGAGAGATTCATCTCCCGGGCGATCTGCTGTAACTCGAGGTCGGTCAGCCCATCGGCATCGGGAAACACTGCCACGGGATTGCCGCCGAACGGTTGGTCGGTAAAAACGTCCGCTTGATAGAACTGCAACTTTCGCGGCTCTGCCATAAGGCCCCCAAAAATGTGGTGGCGGCATGTTGCCCCGAGCCGATTTTTTTTGCAAGGGGCGACAGGTCCGGGCGGTTCGGCCGATCGGAATGTTCAATGCTGACTTTTCAAGACGCAATCGAACGCTGCGCATGGCGGGCGCTCACATGTCGGCATGCTCAAAACGACGCCTCACCAGGCCGCAGGCCAGGAAAAACCGGAGGCGCGCCTCTGGAGTACGTTGAGGATCTTGAGCCGAGAACCTACGTGGGGGTGGGTTTCAGTATCCTGCTATGCCGGTTTGGGAAGGGCCTCGTAATCCTGTATCAAGGGATGCTTGAGGTATTGCTCGACATAGTTTTGGAGCGAGCCATTGCGATAGAGCTGCTGATTCGCGAATCGCGTGTCGATCTTGTGGAGGACTTTGACCCTTACGCCGGTCTTCTTGGTGAACTGTTCCAGACTGACGCCGGTAATGTCGGTATAGGGACCTCGCCCCGACTGCATGATGCATTTGGGAATGTGGATGACCTTCTCCTTGGTCAGGCGCCGCGCAATGTCATCGAAGGTCAGCAGTACCGTGCAGTCGGAATCGCCGCTCAACAACGCATTGGGTACGTAGAGAAAACGAGCCCGGTTCTTCCGGAACATGGTCAGGATCTTGTGGACGCTCCCCGCCATGACTACCGTATCTTTCTTGTCGAGTTCCAGCGAATCGAACAGACTGACGATGCGGCGGCGGCTCAAGAAAGCCGTCGTGTAGGCTTCGGTATGAATGGTCTGCAGATTCGGCAGCCCCAGGTCATAGATGCGCGTCGCTTCCTCGGGGAGAAATTTCCGGCCCTGCCGCATGAGGGCAGCCGTTTCCGCCTTGAGGCCTCGCACCGGCGTGAGTGTCCCCATCCAAAGGACGCATTTCTGATTGATGGCCGAAATGGCCGCCGCATCCTTGGACATCGTGTCCTTGTCGAAGGCATAAAAATTCGCCGAGGAGACGGCCGGCCCGTCCAGCACTTTCATCACATGTCTCACGGAGGGCGCATGCGGCATCAACCGTTGGCGGTATTCACTCAGCGTGATGACCGAGAGTTCGAAGTTGATGCGGCCGGGATACTGCGAGGTCAACTGATGGATCTTGGGCACATGGACAAATCCCACGGTGAAGAATTGGAGATTTTTGTCGGTCTCACGGAGAAAGTCCTCGATCCATTCCATCGCCTTGGGATGCAGAAAGAGATCGGTCCACTCCATGAATTCATTGCCGCCGAGACACCAGAACTGAGTGGGGTCGGTCGGTTTTTTCTTGATGTAGTCGAGGATGAAGGTCCAATCTTGGTCGCTGGTCTTGGGCGGGTCGAGCGTCTCTCGGTAGGAATGGTCCAGTTCGTAGCAGAATTCGCACTTGACCGGGCAGTCCCGGCCCAGACTCAAGGGAATCTTACCTGCCTCCATTTCACGGATGAGAACCTGACGATAATCGGTCCGATCTTTGAAGATCGGAGTGGGCTGGAAAATCGGGAGTGCAGTGGTCATGGTCATGACCGTTCTGTCGCCTCATGTGGGCGACGACTGCTAGATTGACAAGATCAACATCGACTGGGCAGACTCCCTCGCATGACTGATGACAACCTCGCCAAGGCCCTGGAGCTGTTCGCCCTCACCTTGCCCGTTACCCGCGAACAACTGGACCAGACCCGCGCCCAGCTCCTCCACACCTGGAATCCCCAGCGGTACGCCAACCTGACCAACAATCCCAAAAAATACATGCAGGCCTACAAGAAAGCTGAAGAGATGACCCGGCTCATCGAATCGTCCTACGCACTGCTCTCCGCATTCGTCGTCTCCGACTAAAGTGTCAGGCGACTACCCTCATCGTGAACTGTAGCGCGCATCCCCGCGTAGCCATGCGCTGATTTTCCAGGGTGGTCAAAACGGCATGTACCAAGGCCGCAGGGGCTGTGGCGACTGAGGCGTACCCTCGGGGTACGTCGCAGGGAAATATGCGACCGAGCACTCCGCCGTGGCAAGGCGTCTCGACCTGCCGGGCGTTGGGCTGGTGAGGATGGCGGGATTTTCAGCATCCTGCTACCCCACTCCATGGGAGACGACGCGAGACATTCCCTCTTTACCCTCATCTCCTTCAGCGATAGCCATGGGCCAGGTCACCAAACCCGACACTCCCTCGGCGGCGGTCGCGCCTTCCTTCGTCGCGGCATAGATCTGTGGCAGACGATTCGTTCCGAATTTAGAAATATAGAGGAACACATGCTCGCGCGCATTGACGCGCACGGCCCAGGGATGAAAATCATTCTTGTAAAATTCTTCGCAGAGCTGCATGGCATCCAGACAGGAGAGGGTGCTGGGATCGTTCAACGTGTAGTAATAGTCGAGGGGTAAGTCGTAGTCCGCTTGCTTGTGGATCGTAATGCCGAACTTTTCAGGATTGCGCACCATCGGCGTGTGGCGATAGGCCACGAAGTAGAACAACTCCACCGAATGGATCACCGGCTGGTTCTCGATCACGAACTCTCTGGTCTCCAGCGCTTCATCGCGCGTCTCGCCTGGGAACCCGTAGAAGGCCATCACATGGTTCCAGATCCCGGCCTTCGCCGCCAGATGCAGGTTCGTCTTGATCACGCTCTTCTTGGCATGCTTGTCCATGAGGTTCAGCACCCGCTCGTTCGCCGACTCCATCCCATAATAAAGCGTGCAGCAACCGGCCTTGGCGGCGAGGTCCCAAATGGCCTGGTCTTGGAGCGTTTCTTCGAAGCGGATCAGCGTGGTCCACTTAATGTCGACATTCTGGTCCACCAGCAGTTGCGACACCTTCTTGAACAGGGCGGGCGGATAGGATTCATCGGAGAAGAGGAAATGGCGGCAATGATACTTATCCCGCAACGTCTTGATCTGTTCCACCACTTGATTGGCCGGCACGCCGCGATACTGGTCGAAGTACCCCTGGCCATGGTCGCAGAACGTACAGCGGCCCCAATAGCAGCCGCGCGTGGCGAGATAGGGAATGATCAGCTCCGGCACGAAATAGCGATCAAGCGGCAGCCCGTCGAAATCCGGCAACGGCAGCGCGGTCGTCTTCTCGGTATAGACTTCGGCATTCCGCTGCACGCCTGACGCATCGCGATACATCAGGTTGGGCACCGAGGCCATAGGCCGCTCCCCGTTCAAGGCCTCGACGAGCCAGAGCAGCGCATGTTCCCCTTCGTAGAGGATGGCCGAGTCGAAAATCTCCGCAAAGAATCGTTCCTGCTTCGGCAACTCTTCCTGCAATCGTGTCACGACATTCCCGCCCACCACCACATGAATATGGGGAAACGACTCCTTGATCAGCTTGCCGAACGTCAGGCCGGCGAGCAGTTGCATTTGCGTGCCGATCGAAATTCCGACGACGTCCGGCTTCTCCTTCGCGACAGCCGGCATGACCAACTGGTTGCAGATATCACGATAGACGTTCACCTGCTCATCATCCAGACAGGCGAAGACCTCTTTCGAAACCCCGGGCCGATAGCCCAAATTGCTTTCCATGGGATAGAACACGATCGAGGCGGGATAGTAGGCGGCGGAAATATACTGCATCACCTGGCGGAAACAATTCAGCGCGCTTTCCAGCTTCTCGGCCTGATAGAACCGCTCTCCGCGCACGATGAGCTTGGCATCCTCTGCCCGCTCCGCCAGGTCGAATACGTCCAGCGCATAGGCCTGCTCCACCACTGCTTTCTGACCAGCCTCCTGCTCCGTCAGCGTCCCGGCCGCCTCTTTATCTTGCAGCGGCTTCAACTGCATGCCCAACCGGGCCTTCACCCAGATCAGAAATTCCATGGTGAAGAAGTGGTCGTACATCTCGATGTTGATGTCGCGCTGCACGACCTGATGGCCGGCTTGGCGCAGCACGGCCGTCAATGAAGGCAAGGCCAGGTAAGGCGCGGTCGGCACCCATTCCGGCGGAAACAGCAGCATGACCTTCGACTGCTTGCGATTCTCTTCCTTGATCGGCGCCAAGCCATTGATTTGCACGAGGCCGGTTCCAGACATGATCACATCTTTCCTGCTAGCGATGGAGGAGCCGTCGCAATCCGAGCCGCCTGAAACTGTAAATCGGGCAACTTCTTCAGTCCGAACCGCGCAATGTAGAGAAAGATATACTCTCGAATAAACAAGCGCAGGTCCCAGCCGGGATGGTGGTTCCGTTCGAATTCTTCGAACACCCGCTCAGCCTCCTCGATGCTCAGCCCCTGCTTCACCGTGAAGTAGTAATCCAGCGCCAGATCCCATTCGGGATTCTTGTAGGCGGTCACGCCCCACTTGTCCGGATGCTTCGCCACCGGATTATGCCGTCCGAGGTCGAACGTGCCGAACCCCAGCGAATGGACATAGTCTTTGTTCTGTTCCAGGAACTCCACCGACGACCAGGCTTCTTCCCTCGTCTCGCCGGGAAAGCCGAAGAAGCCCATGCAATGGTTCCAGATGCCGGCCTCAGCCGTGTACTTCAAGTGTTTCGTCATGATCTCGGTCGTCGTGGCCTTGTCCATCAGCTTGAGCACCCGCTCATTCCCCGACTCGTAGCCGAAGTGGAGATACTTGCAGCCCGAGTCCTTGGCATCCTGCCAGACAGCATCTTCCAACAGGCTCTTCTCGAACCGCATGTGCGTCGTCCAGGCAATGCCCATGTTGCTGTCGATCAGGCCACGGGTCAGCTTGCGGAACAGCGCCGGCGGATAGGACTCATCGGTGAAGTGGAAATGCCGCGAGCCGTACTTGTCGCGCAGATAAGTCACCTCGGCCAGAATGTCCTGGATCTTCTTCGTGCGATACCCAGCCGTGTAGCCCTCGCCATGGTCGCAAAACTCGCAACGGCCCCAGTAGCATCCGCGCGTCGCCAGATAGGGTAGAATCTTCGTCGGCACGAAATACTTCTCCAGCGGCAGGCCGTCGAAATCCGGCGGCGGCAGCATGGCCATGTCCTCAGCATAACTCGTCGGCGAGGTATGCACGCCGGTCTCGTCCTTATAGATGGTGTTCGGCACATCGGCCAGGTTCCGCTTCGCCCCCACCGCCGACACCAGTTGCACGAAGGCCGTCTCCCCTTCATAGACCACGGCGCTGTCGAAATATTGAAACAGCGGCGACTCGGGCAGCACATCGCGCAGGCGCGTCACCGTATTGCCGCCGATCGTCACATGGATGTGGGGAAAGTGCTGCTTGATCAGGGCGCAGAACGTCATGGTGGAAAACATCTGCTGCTGCAAGACGATCGAGATACCAATGACGTCAGGTTTCTCCGCCTCGATCGCCGGCTTCACCAGATGCTCGAACACGTCTCGATAAATATTCACCTGGATGTCGTTCACCGCGTCCATGACTTCATGCGACACGAAGACTTTATAGGAGAGGTCCGTCTCCATCGGCGGCATGCAGATCCGCGCCGGGGCATAGACCATCGAGATCACCGACGTGACCTCACGGAACACATGAATAGCCCACTCTAACTGATCGATTTCGTAAAAGACTTCCCCGCGGATAATGGCCTTGGCCTTCTCGGCCTTTTTGATAAGGTCGTCGATTCGCTGGCGCGTCAGGTCACAGAGCGTGAGCTGGAGATCCTGCTCCCATTCCTCAAGCTCGCGTTTCTTGGCCAGCTTACGCAGCCGGTCGAGCTGCTGCGGCACCCGGCGCAGGACCTTCTTCAAAAAGTCCTCGCTGAAGTACCAATCCCACATCTCGAGATTGATGTCTTTTTGAACGACCTGATGGCCGGCCTGACGGAGGACGGCCGTGAGGGACGGCAAGCTCAAATAGGGTTCGGACGGAAACCAATCGGGCGGGAAGATCAACATGACCTTCATCTTCCGGCCGCTGGTGGATTCGGAGGTTTGTCGATGGAGAAGGATCAGTTCTTTGGAAGCCCGTTCGCCCTTCGTATACTCAACGCGCATGAAGGCGGCTCCTGTATCGGTCCGGCACTCCGAAACAATCAAAATGCCAAGGGGTTAGCCTGGAGTTTCGACATTGTACGAGGGGGAAAGATGGAGATGCAAGAGTGGGAGAGAAGGAACGGCCGGATGCCCTTCTTGCTCGCAGAACGCGCACGATGAAACAGTGCTCGTCCCATGCGCGCAGTTGAAGGGTAACCCGGCCATTTCTTGTGAGGGCACCTGGAAAACGCAACGCGCGGCCTCTGAAGGCCCTCGTTGGACGCGCGCAGTTGAGGGCAACCTTGGCCACACCCTTTGATGCTGAGAACGACGAAAGAGAGGAAGAAGATGGAACGGCTGCTCACCCTTCTTGCTCGCAGAACGCGCACGATGAAACAGTGCTCGTCCCATGCGCGCAGTTGAAGGGTAACCCGGCCATTCCTGGTGAGGGTATGTGGAAAACGCAAGGCGCGCATCAGAAGGCCCTCGTTTGGAGGCGCGCACGTCGCGAACCCGCCAGGTCTCCCTGAAGGGCAAAGAGGACTAAGGATTGCCCAACATCTTCAGGATACGTTTTGCGAGGTGTTCGTTGATCTCGGCGTGGCGTGGAATGGGCTGGGAAACCTTCGTGGTGGGATTGTGATACCAGTCGTGCTTTCCGCCATGACGGACGAGGACGCAACCGTTAACTTCGAGCTGGCGAATGAGATCTTTGCGCTTCACCGCAGTGTCAGCTCAGCAAGCTTGCGCACTCCGTGGATTTCACCGCTGGTGAGGTCGCGGTATAGATCACGAAGATGGGATTGCAGGTCCTCAAACGATTCTCCTTGCGTCCAGTAATCAGGGTAGTCCTGGAGGTAACCGAGCCACTGCCCCTGATCTTGCCAATAGATATACTTGGTCGATTCCATAGTGGACATTATAGCCGGACACTGAAGTTTGTAAAGCCGCCAGCTCTCCACTTGCCACAGTGTAGCTTATAAGCTACACTTAGATCCGTGGAAATCACGCCAAAAGAGTTGCGGATCTATGTCACGGAAGAAGGCCTGTAGCCGTTCAGTGAGTGGCTGATTTCGCTATGCGATCACAGGGCACGCGCGAAAATACGGGTGAGATTGGATCGAGTCAGCTAGGGGAACTTCGGCGATTGCCATGGCGAAGGAGGCGGTGTGCAGGAACTTCGGATCGATCATGGACCATGGTATCGCCTGTACTTCGAACAAGAAGGAACGACAATTGTTGTGCTCCTCTGTGGTGGGGATAAGAACACACAGACGAACGATATTAAAACAGCCCAGCGCTATTGGAGCTCATACAGGAGGCGGCCATGAAGAAGAGCAACGCCTATCAAGCAGATCTTATCGAAAGCCTGCGAGATGCGCGGGAAGCTGAGGAGTATTTGAATGCCGCGCTTGAAGAAGACGATCCGGAATTGTTCTTGCTGGCATTACGAAATGTGGCGGAGGCACAAGGAGGGGTGGCGTCGCTCGCCGAGAAAACGAAATTGAATCGGGAAAGTCTGTATCGCATGCTGTCGGAGCGCGGCAATCCTGAATTTCGAAGCCTCGATGCCCTTCTTCACGCGTTAGGCTTCCGGCTCGCGGTTGCCGTCAATCGCTAACCAGGATTTACAGATTAACTACCGGCTGGATTTTGTCCCGCCGCCAAGAGCTATGGCTCACGCTCCAGGTCGAACAGGTTCTGCTTCGTGCTCTTTCCAGCCGTGCTCACACCTGTAGCTGGATGCGCTGGGGCGACTCCTGTATCGGTCCGGGACACCGGAACGGTCAGAATGTCAAGGGGTCAGCTCGGAGTCTTGACGCTGTAGGGGGGTGGAAGATTGAGATGCAAGAGGGGCTTGGTCCCCCTGTGCGCCGTCCAAATTCTTCGAGGACGATGACCGCCGAAAACTACCGGCATCAGAGATTGATAAGATCGCCCGCATCCTGGCACGGCTGAATGAAGCGACGGCCGTAAAAGACATGGGACTACCGGGCTTTCGGCTGCATCCCTTAAAGGGAGATCCGAGCGGTTTCTGGTCCGTAACCCTGTCCGGAAACCGGCGGATCATCTTCCGATTCGGGAATGGCAGCGTTTACGATGTGGATCTCATTGACTACCATTAAGGAGCCAACGATGCGCATGAAAAACCCTCCTCACCCAGGATTGTCGGTGCGGCATGACTGCCTCGAACCGCTGGGCCTTTCCGTGGCGGAAGGGGCGAAGGTGCTGGGTGTCACGCGTCAGGCCATGAATAACCTGGTCAGCGGCAAGGCCGGGATTTCCGCGGAAATGGCGATCCGCCTCGAAAAGGCTTTCGGAGGAGGAGCGGAGACGTGGCTGCGCATGCAGGCCGCCTACGACTTGGCTCAGGCGGAGAAACACGCTGGGAAGATCAAGGTCCGACGCGTCAAAGATGCATTGATATCGGCCTGAGTCCGATCGATCGGGGACCTAATGGAATCGACCCTCTGGTCACGAGGAAGACCGAAAGGGTGTTCCGATCCAAAACCAAACGATACCGTTCTCTGCTTGTATCCCAGGCGCTCGAGAGTGAAGCCTGACTCGAGCAGAGCAATATCGACATACTTGCTTGAAATGTATCGATGGGTGCTGAAGATTCGCCATCAATAGTTCAAAAGCGTGATCGGCTTGTTCACGAATCGGAGCGGGCAGGGCGTTGTCGCAAGTCCAAACATCTGAGGAGGCGTGGTGAATCAAAGCGGCTTCGACTGGCCGGAGGTATGAGCGCGAAGAGCTTCCTCAGCTGAGGCATCGAGTTTACCGGCCTTCACATCGGCCTCGAACTGACAATCCCATGCCTCCGCATCAAAAGCCGTATACCACCGGCGAAACGCGGTAAGCTCATCGGGAGACAGCTTCTCAATCTGTTCTTCGATCGCTTCTACTTTGTTCATGCATCACCTAACTCGCTAGGATCTGAGACGAGCTTGTCGTCTCTCCTCGCTCGGCTTCCGAGATAGCCGCGAGCAACTTGACCTCTTCCTCAGGAAGCAGCTCAAAGGTCTCATCACCCTCTGCAGCCAACACAGTCATCGTCGCGCCTTCGGGGAGGCTCTTCGCATCGACCCGAATCATCCCGCCGTGGACTTTTCCAGTGGTAATCAGCATAGGCGCATCCTAGCACTTGAAAGGGAGGCCATCCAACTTCCGATGCGATCGCCTTGCTTCACCTACCGGTTGCTGGGAAATACTAGAGAAGGAGATGGAGGCTGGAAACGCACGCTTAATGGATGGTCAGATAGCCAGCACCCTCCTCCCTACTGTTTAGCGAGATACCAGAAAAAATCCGCCGACATCTTCACTGCAAGATAGACCAACCAGGGATGGAAAACGTAGAATGCTGCACACTTACTAGATAGTGAAATGTAAAGAATAACAAGCATGACTGAACCAGCTTCGCGGTACGGAAAAGAGTTTCAGGAAATTGGTCACTGTGGCGGCCAATTCACTGTAACGATAAAAACAGACGAAAATAACCGTCGCGGTATAGCATTTGGGTTTCGTCACTCCCGACCTACTCCGGCAGGTCTCTTCGCAGTTTACGCCATTCCCCAAGGTGTGCCCGTTGGCACTCTCCAGCTGGGCGGAATCGGCGAACCTTGGAATCCGGCTCCCTTACCTGACTGTCTCCCGATATTTATTGGATCTGACAGTCTCGGAATGTACGGTCACCAATGTCCAAACTGTAAGGGATATTGGAGATCAAAGGGAGCACCGTCACGCTGGCTAATGACCTGCGCTTATTGTGGCCTTAGGGCAGAATGCCACTCATTTCTAACCGAAGGTCAGAGGAAATACACCTCCGCCTGTGTTGATCTCGCCTTAAAGGCGATGGAGTCTGATCATGACGGAGAACATGTTATAGACATGGACCAGGTTGCTGATGCCGTCGGGAAGGAAGGTCCTAAAACTGAGTTCTACTATGCAGAGGAAACCCAACAAAATCTGTACAACTGTTCTGCATGCAACGATGTTAACGATATTCTCGGTCGCTACGGCTACTGCTCTACCTGCGGAACGAACAATGGACTGGGCGAATTAGAGAGAGAGGCTCTGCACATCAAAGAGAAGATTAACGCAGGACAGGAATATGAGGCTTGCGTTAAGGATGCAGTTTCTAGTTTTGACAGTTATGCCCGTCAAATTGCGAAGCAATTGGCGACTCGCATTCCGATGACCCCAAATCGACGCAAGGAATGGGAAGCCAAGCTGTTCCATAACTTAAAATGGCGAGTCGAGGAGTTGAAGACGGTCTTTGACATAAACTTATTTGAGGGCATTTCACAGGATGACATTGATTTTACAACCCTCATGTTCTATCGGCGTCATGTATATGAACATAACGGCGGCGAAGCAGATGAACGATATTTGAAACAAAGTGGCGACACTTCAGTGCGTCTCAAGCAAGTTATTCGAGAGAAACGAGAGTCAGCCTTAAGAATTTCCGATCTTGTCGTAAATATCGCGAGGAATTTACACACTGGCTTCCACAAGATCTTTCCGCCCGAAGAGTTACCGTTGAGGTATGAAAGCAACCGCCAGGAGCGGTTAATACAGGCCAAGAGATAGAACATTTCTGATGATTACTGCTGAAGGAATCGTCGCAAAGATCGTTTCGTTTATCGTCGGGGACATGAAAAGGAGTCGGAAGTCTTTTCTTGACAGACTTCTAAAGCTGACCATCGTCGAATCCACAGCCTTCGAGGAGGGACTAGCCTATGTGGAGAGCTCGCAGCAATCGCCACGCTCATGGTTGCCTGACTCTCCTCGAGACGGACTACCTATACGTGATGGCTGATCGCATCTCCCTTCGAGCGGGCCAAGCGAAAAACCTATGTGACAATCCTGAACAAGTGGAAGCAGCCCTGACCTAAACCATGGCTGCCAGGACCATGAGGAGATGGAAATGACTGACAAGAAAATCGTTGCCGTCGTCGGTTCGACTGGTTCCCAAGGAGGTGGATTGGTGCAGGCAATACTGGCTGATAGCAACGGGGGCTTCGCAGTGCGCGCCATTACGCGCGATCCGAACAAAGAACGCGCCAGAGCTCTCGCCGTCAAAGGCGCCGAAGTGGTGAAGGCTGATCTCGACGACCTGGAGAGCTTGAAAACCGCCTTCGCCCACGCCTCCGCCGTATACGGTGTGACCAACTTCTGGGAGCACTTCTCTGCTCAGAAAGAAACACATCAGGCCCGCCATATTGCCGAAGCGGCCAAGGCCGCCGGAGTGAAGCACATCATCTGGTCTACGCTTGAAGACACGCGGAAACTGATGCGGGCCGAGGATAAGCGAATGCCGATCCTGCAGAATTCCTATCGCGTACCGCACTTTGACGCCAAGGCAGAGGCAGATGTGTATTTTGCAGGACTTCCCGTCACCTATCTCGTCACGTCATTTTACTGGGATAATCTGTACACGTTTGGGCTCGGGCCCAAAAAGGGCGATGACGGCCGGTACAGCTGGAGCCTTCCGATGGGCGACGCCAAGTTGGCCGGTATCGCAGCTGAGGACATCGGAAAGACGGCGTATGGGATTTTCAAGGCTGGTAGACCGTACATTGGCAAGACGGTCGGCATCGTGAGTCAAAACCTGACCATCAACGAAATGGGAGACAAGCTCAGCAAAGGTCTCGGCATCGGCCCGATCAAATACCATGCTGTCGATCCGGACGCCTATCGCCGCTTGGAATTTCCCGCCGCTGATGAAATGGGCAACATGTTTCAGGTCTACCGAGATTTCGAGCAGGAGATTCTTGGTGCGCGAAGCGGTGAAACGACTCGAGCGCTGAATCCGCAGCTTCTAAATTTTGATGAATGGCTCGCGAAGAACAAGAGTCGAATTCCACTCTGATACTTCACGGCAGACTTCTGTCTTCATGGCGTCGGTGGTCCCCGTCGCGCTGTCAAGGTAACGCAACCCGCGACGGTCACCCCGTTCTGCTCGAGCACCTTCAACACCTTGGGAATATCGGGAGGGCCGGGAAGGATCTTTGCCGGATTTTCATGCTCCCATCCCCAGTTTACTTAGATCAGGTCTTGCAGCCACCAATTGACTCAGCGGTCATGGAAGAGTACGTTTTCACCGCTCTCCCAAGCAATTTCTCCATCAGTTCACTGACTTGATTGGGTGAGCTCGCATAAAGCTGCGCATCGTCGCATCCACAGCCTTCGAGGAGAGACAGACCTATGTGGAGATCACTCGCCGCCGTCGCCACGCTCGCAGTTGCCATGACTCTCCCCGCTTCTGTCGTGGCTCAAGAGGCGCCCGCAAGTCAGAAATCGCTGCCCGAACAACTCGTCGACGCCTTCAACGGCGTCTTCGGTGCCCACCCTGGAATGCGCGCAAATCACCCGAAGGGCATTGTCTTGGAAGGCACGTTCACCCCTGCCGCTTCGGCTGCCTCGGTGAGCAAAGCCGCTCACTTGCAAAAGAAGAAGGCTCCGATTCCGGTGACCGTGCGGTTCTCTGCCGGTTCTGGGCAGCCGAACGTCCCCGACACCGGCCAGATGCCGCGCGGCATGGCCGTAAAATTTTCACTTCCCGACGGGTCCAAGACGGATCTCGTGGTCCTTTCGTTCAACGGATTTCCCGTGGCCACGGCAGAAGAGTTCAGGGACTTTCTGCTCGCCATTGGTGCGAGCGGACCCGACGCTCCCAAACCGACAGCCATCGAAAAGTTCCTGGAGGCCCATCCGGCTGCAAAAAATTTCGTAGAGACCCCGAAGCCACCACCGGTGAGTTACGCCACCCTGCCCTATTTCGGGATCAACTCGTTTAAATTCACGAACGCGAAAGGGGCAACCACATTCGGCCGCTACCAGCTCCGTCCGGTGGCCGGCGAGCACTTCCTCACTCAGGAGCAACTCGTCACAGCGGGGCCCGATTATCTGAGCACGGAGATCCGAGAACGGGTGCGCCGTGGTCCCGCCAAGTTCAAATTGCTCCTGCAGCTGGCTGAGAAAGACGACAAGATCGACGACCCCACGATCGCGTGGCCGGACAGTTACGATCAGCATCACCAAAGCCGTGGCAGACAGCCAAACCGCAGAGCAGAGGCTTCTCTTCATGCCGGGAGCGCTGGTACCCGGTATCGAGGCAGCGGATCCGATGATCGCCGCCCGTTCGGCGTCCTATATCGTGTCCCTGTCGCGTCGAGCCCAGCCACAATGACCGATCTCTCTTCCCTTCATTTCCGAGGAGGACTGCCATGCCTGCTGACGGCATAGATGGTTGGAGCCACCGACTCGGACAGAATGCATTCCGATACCTTTTAATCTTCTCCATAGTTCTCGTCGCACTGTTGGCAGCGACATCCACGCAGGCTCAAGGCTCCGAATGGGGAGATGTACCAGCGCTACAGGGCCTCGACTTCTCGCAAGTCGAACTCCAACCCATCATTGCTGTTCAAACACGCAATAGTTTTCAGCGCAATAGTTTTCAGGACGGTACTACCTTACGTCGCACCTGCTGGCTCGGCTTGCAGAGCATAAGTTAGTTGGGATTTTGCCGGAGCGGAAAGATCCCAAACCACTGAAGACCCTCAGCTCATCATTACTTTGCTTGTCAAAGAAATCCTCGACTGTCCCGACAAACTGTTGTACGTGAGAACTTTTGAGTTGCGAGAACTGGCTGTTCGAGATCGAACGTCAAAAGTTTATACGGATGGGGTCAGTTTTGGGGGAGTAAACCTGCTTCCTGAGGTCATAGATGTGAGAACGGCCTCCAGGGAACGCTTTGAAAAAGACCTCGATCGGATGATCGATTCATTCGCACAACACTACTGGGAGTGGAATAGGAAAAGTGGCTCATCCAAATAAACCCATGCTCACGATTCACCATCCCCGCCGCTTAATCAATTTTTCACCCTTCAACATATGCGCTTTCACTGCCAAGATGGATGTCGGTGACCTACCACTAATAGAATGTCCCAGCGAAGAGACTGGGAGCCAGGCTTTCCAATCTCACATTTCCAGCTCGTAACCATCCGGTCCCGCCTCGCCTTCTCACCTTCATCGCTTCCCCTCGCCGCTGAACTAATGGATACGCCTCCGCCCGCAGCACAAGCTGCACTGGCTCGCCGAGCAGGCGCTGAACTGGTCCGGTCTGCCGGTCGCGCACGTGCGGCCGACCCTGTTTCTCGATGACTTCTTCCTGCTGTTCACCTCGGATTCGATCAAGCACCCACCTCAAATCAGACTCCCGTTCGGCGAAGGCAAGACTTCGCCGATTGCAGCGGATGACGTTGCACGGTGATCGCGGCGTTGCTCGCCGTCCCGCAGCCGCACATCGGCCAGATCTATCACCTGACTGGTCGCAGTCCGAGAACATTCAATTCTATGCACAGGAGTATTCGAAGGCGCTTGGCCGCACGATCACCTTTCAGGACATTCCGGTCGAGCCCTGGCCGGAGGGGTTCTTCAAGCGCGGCATGTCGGTTCACCCGATGGACCACCTCGCGACGATGGCCTTTGCACCGCGTGGGACGCTACGACCGGATCTCGGACGACGTGCTTATCCTCACGGGACAAACGCCGCTGGGCCTGCAGGAATTCGTCGGAAAGCATGCGGCGACATTGACCGCGCCGGCAAAAGTAGCGATTTCGTGAACGCAAAGAAGGAACGAGAAGTAGGAACACCCTGCCCTACTCTCGCCCTTGACTTCCAATCTACTCAAACGTACACTTCGTACAATTGGTACGTTTAGTGCAGTTCTGACGAGGTGGCCCATGGCGCATCTACCGACCAGTAAAGCTCGAGAGGGGTTCGCCGATACGATTAATCGCGTCGCATTCGGCAAAGAACGTGTGATATTGCGACGACGCGGCAAAGAAGTCGCCGCAGTAGTCCCCATTGCGGACTTGCGATTGCTGGAAGACCTGGAAGATCGCATCGACCTCGACGATGCCCGAGCGGCGTTGGCCGAAACCAAGAAGAAAGGCGCCAAGCCACTCGATATCATTCTTAAGGAACTCGGCCTTTAACCTCCGCGATGGCCTATTCGATTCTCCTCGCCCCTCCTGCCGAGCGACAACTCAAATCATTCGCCGAACCGATTCAAAAGCGAATCGTCAAACGCCTCCGCACATTAACGGAAAATCCACGCCCCCAGGGCGTCAAGAAACTCGCCGGCGCAGATGATGTGTACCGAATTCGAGAAGGGAACTACCGGATCATCTATACCATCCGGGCCAACGAACTGATCGTCCTCGTCGTGAAAATTGGCGACCGGAAAGAGATTTACCGTTAAACGGCGCCATCGTGTCCTTCAACACACGCGAACCGATGGCGTGGGAAGAGGGGTATCACATTTTCCTTCCTCAGGGTCGCTGACATGCGGCGAGTACGGCGGCAGACAGGTCTACCGCCGTACTCTTCGCTCTTTCTCTACTCAGGCAGTTCCCGGTCGGCTCACTTGATGACCCGGCTTGCCCGCAAGCCGCCTGGCTGAAAATGATTTGGCAGCAGCATGATGCAGTTGGGGTTGAATCCCTGCGCCTTCAGGGTCTCGATGCTCCCCAGGATTTTGTCCGCCTTCAGGTCGATCACCGTAATGGACCCATCGCTCAGGCCGTCCAGATTGAGCAGACTATTTTGGACGAACAGGTAGCGCTCGTCCGGCGACAGGACGCTATGGTGGGCTCCGGCCGCGGCGGCGATCGTCTTGAGAAACTTCGGTTGCCGGGGATCGCTGTTGTCGTACAGATTGACGAATCCCGGTTTGGCCGTGGTGACGAACAGGCGGTCCCCCTTGGCGTTATAGAGCATTTCGAGCGGCATGCCCTGCTGCCGGGAACCGAAGTCATCGACCTGATAGAACGAAAAGGCCTTGCTTGCCGGGTCCCACAGTCCGGCCCACAACGTCCCTTCAAGCATATTGGTGATATGCACCACGGGAGGATTCGCATTGGGGCTGAACATGACCTCAACGGGAGCGGCTTTCGCCGGCGACGGTTTCGACGACACCCTGTGCGTTGAGAGCACTTTGCCGCTGCCCGCTTCCAGCACCGTGATCGAATCCCCCGCGTCGGACATATCCGGCTTGACCGTGCTGGTCACGAGGACGCGATCGATGCCGTTGTGAATCGCAATCCCGTGCGGATATCGAATCGTCGCCACGGACGGCTCCGAGGCGCTGACCGTTTTGATCGGCTTATCGAGAAGCGCGTCCCCCATGATGACGTTGTTCGAGCCCATGCAGGTGAGGTACCAGGTTCGGTTGTCCTCCGACACGGCGAGATCCTCGCCGACCTGACAGTCCGGCACGTCGATCGCCCGAAGCCGGTAGGGGAACGTCGTTAGATCCACGACATGCAGAATGCTTTTCCCCAACGCCGTGATATAGGCTTTGCTCTGATCGCGATTGAAAAAAATATGGTGCGCCACGAGGTCGGACGGCAGTGGAATCTCCATCAGAATCTTCCCGAAGTTTCCGGACTCGGGATCGATGTCCATGATCGCAATCCCTTCCCGTCTCACCGGCTGGTTCGGCTTGCTCTCATAGTTGAGCAGGGCCAGGATTTCCGCCGATGCGAAAGTGTTGCAGGCAAGCAACAGCCCCAGGGTCAATGCGAACAGTCGATATGGTTTCATGGCGGTCTCCTCTTCGATTGTGGAAAGCGGACTACCGGTGTCTTTCCGCAGCCTATCAATCTGCGACATCGTTGTCCGCGTGAAGAACCTGGTCCTGGCGCATGGCGGGCCGGCTCTACCGGCCCGCCGCACCGTCATATCCCCTTCATCGCATGGGTGCCGTGGGTGACCGCCGCGCCCGCGCGCAAGGCCGCTGCCACGAGCACCGATTCGGCAATCTCTGGGTCCGACGCGCCCTGCTCTCTGGCCTTGTTCGCATGGAGTTCGATGCAGTAGGGGCATTGCGTCGTGAAGGCAACGGCCAGGGCCATCAGCTCCTTGTACTTCACCGGAATCGCGCCGGCCGCCAATGCGGCCTTATCGAAGGCAACGTACGCCTTCATCGCCTCGGGGGCCTGTGTGGCCAGACTCTTCATCCTGCCTAGATTCGCCATGTCGTACAGGCCCGCTTCCTGATGCCGCTCGCTCATGGTCACATTTGTCATCGTGAGTCTCCTTTGTGCAGACGATTCAGGTCTCACGCTCGAATGCCCATGACTTCCAGATATTCGCCGTACACCGTCGTACAAGCCGGGCCTGCCTGATTGTGCGCAGTCCAGAGCGCTTCCAGATCCTTGCTCAATTGAGTTTGGCCCTCGGCGTCGAGAGACGCAAAGGCCCGGTTGGTCGGTCCATAGTAGAGACGAAAGAATTCCACGACCTCCGAGGGACCAAACGGATAGCTGAAGAGATACTGCCGCCTGATCATGCTGAGTCTGGACAATCCGTGACCAAGCCGTTCCTGAACCGTGGATTCGTCGCCCCACAGCACCGGCGACGGCATCCCGGACGGGCCGATGAATTTCGCGACGCTCTTGAACATCTGTCCGATAAAGCCCTCCGCCGTCCAGTTGGCCATGGCGAGGGTCCCTCCGGGGACGCACACCCGCAACAATTCCTTCGCCACCAGATCGGGCCGCGGAGCAAACATCGCGCCGATCAGGCTCGCCACGACGTCGAAACTGGCCGCTTCAAACGGAAGCGCTTCGGCATCGGCGACTTCGAATCGGGCGGGCAGCCCTTCCGCGCGGGCCCGGGCTTGCGCCCGCTCCACCCAATTGGCGGCAATGTCCACTCCCGTCACCTCCACCCCATCCTTCGCGGCTATCAACGCGAGTTGGCCGGAACCGCATGCCACATCCAGCAATCGGCATCCCGGTGCGACCTGGAGACGCTCATAAAACTCCCGGGCGCCGCCTTCCATGTACCGCGAGAATCGATCGTAGTCCCCTGCCGTCCAAATGGTTTGGAGACGGGTCTTCAGCCCGTCCATTTCCGGCGCCGCCTGGTTCGTCATCATGGTCTCCCTCCTTCTTGTAAATGGCCTCTGTTCTGCCTTGGTACCTTGCCCTGTCTGGCCGCACTGTAGAGCAGAAGCTGTTTCGAGTCTTATCAGCGCGTCTGGCTCTCTTATCAGAAGAATGCTAAGCTGCGGTCCGTTTATCCGAGCGTCCGGAATTCTTCTCGGACCTTACCGCCTCGCCAAGGGATCCACATGGATGTACTGTCTGAAGTGCTCAAGGCCGTGAAGCTCGACGGCGCGGTGTTCTTCAACGGTGAATTTGCGGCGCCCTGGTGCGCTCGAGAACCGGACGCCGGGACCATCGCCTCCTATCTGTCTACGCAAGCCAAGCACATCATCATCTTTCATTTGGTTCTTGAAGGACGGGGCTATGCCCGCCTCGAACAGGAAGATCGCGCAGTGCCGCTGATGGCGGGCGACATCATGATCTTGCCGCATGGTGATGCGCACCTCATGGGAAACGGCCCTCCCGTCCCGCCGGTGGACACCTCCCAGCAACTCCGGCAGATCCTCGCGGAAGGACGCATGCTGTCCCGACTCGCCGGAGGAGGTGAACTCACGAGGCTGATCTGCGGGTATATGACCTGCGATGCACAACTCAGCGGAGTCTTCCTGGCCGGGCTGCCTGCGATGCTCAAGGTCAATATCCGAGATACGCCGTCTGGACAGTGGCTGGAAGATACGCTCCGCTATTCCGTCAATCACGCAGAGGCCTCCGGCCCCGGCGGCGCAGCGGTCATCGCCAAGTTATCCGAAGCGTTGTTCGTGGAAACGTTGCGACGCTACATTGCGACGTTGCCGCACAGTGAGACCGGATGGCTTGCCGGTGTCCGCGATCCTGAAGTGGGCAAGGCTTTGGCGCTCCTGCATCGGGAGCCGGCTCGACCATGGACCATCGCCCTGCTCGCCGCCGAGGTCGGGGTCTCCCGCTCCGTGCTCGCCGAACGGTTCCAGCACTATCTGTCGGACACGCCGATCGGCTACCTCACCCGCTGGCGGCTGCACCTCGCGGCGCAACTCTTAACCTCCACGTCCAAGAGCGTAGCCGAGGTCGCAGGCGATATCGGATACGAGTCCGAGCCTTCCTTCAATCGCGCCTTCAAACGCTGGTTCGGCCTACCGCCTGCCCGGTTCCGCAGCCAGGCCAAATTGCCCAAGCCGCCGTCACTCAGCCCTGACGCCACGAGCGCTCCGCTGAAAGCCACTCAATCGAAATAACGCGTAGTCATCAACCCTCTTTCGCCCGCCCCGCCCGCTCCCCTTGAAGCAGCTCTACGCCCGTGTTAACCAGTCCCGACTCCAGCGAGCGAAGGAGTACAGAACCCATGAATTGTGATGAATGGTCGAAAAGAGGCGAGACCGCGTGGGATAGAGGCGCACAGCCCCAGCGGATGGTCACTCTGTCTACCGCATCATACGCTGAAGGCAGGGCCTGCTCCGTCAGCTTGTCGCCGCGCAGATCCGCCGGACGTGGCCACGCAGCCAGCGATGCGCAAGATCGGCATCCAACCGAGGATGCCAGAGCAATGACAGCGTAAACTCCGGCGTGGAGGTCGGAAGGGAAAAACTATGCATTCCGGCTCGCAGGATTCCGGTATGTCGTTCGGGAACTGTGGCGATCAGGTCGGATGCCCGGGCGAGAGCAAGCGCCGTCGCGAAGCCGCCGACGATCGCGACAATTTCCCGTTTCAACCCGAGCTTCTGCAGGCTTTCCTCAATCGGCCCCTTCTCAAGACCCTGTCGGGAGACGTAAATATGCCTGCCTCCGGCATAGCGGGAAGGCGTGATTTTGCCCTTGCTCAGCGGGTGCCCCATTCGCACGACGCCGATAAAGCGGTCCTGGAACAATGCTTGAACACGCAATTCCTGAGCAGTTGTCTTCTCTACCACTCCGGTTTCCAAATCGACAGCGCCATCGCGAAGTGGCGCGCTATCCTTATCGGCCTTTTGCACGAAGTGCAGCCGCACGCCCAGCGCTTCCTCGCCGACAAGGGCAATGAGAGCAGGCCCGAAGTTTTCCACGAAGCCTTCGCTGGTTCGCATGGTGAACGTTCGGACGAGCCGCTTGAGATTGAGCTTCTCCGCAGGGCGCAGAACCTCTTGCCCCTCCTGCACGACCCGACTGACCTGTTCACGAAGTTCGACCGCACGAGGTGTAGGCACGAGACCGCGTCCGGCCCTCACCAAGAGTGGATCGCCCGTCGTCTCACGCAATCTCGCCAACGCCCGACTCATCGCAGAGGGGCTCAGGCGCAGCCGTCGGGCGGCGCGAGCCACACTGCCTTCCGCCAGTAGTACATCCAGGGTGATCAACAAATTGAGATCGGGTGCGGACATCCGTCGACCATAACACAGCGTGACCCTGATGTGGCGTCTCACGCACGAATAAAGTGCAGATGATGCGCCTTCCGCCATGTCAGGTAGAAGGCTATACTTTGGCCATTCGATCCGGGATCCTCCAGATCACGCATTGTGTGCGATTCAATTTATAGAAAGGCCTGATGATGGATGCACAATTTTGGCATGACAGGTGGGCGAACAATGAGACTGGGTTTCACAGGAGTGAAGCCAACCCGTTGCTGGTGAAGTATTTCCCTGAGCTTGCTTTGGCAAGAGGCAGCCGTGTCTTTGTACCGTTGTGCGGCAAGACGCTGGATATTTCTTGGCTGCTTTCCAACGATTATCTGGTCGCCGGAGCTGAACTGAGTGCAATGGCCATCGAGGAATTGTTTGCTCAGCTCGGAGTGGAACCAACGATCACGAGGAACAGTGGAACAGATCATTATCGTGCGGACAATATCGACATCTTTGTCGGCGATATTTTCGATGTGACGAGGAAGATGCTTGGTCCGGTCGATGCGATATATGACAGGGCGGCGCTGGTGGCCCTTCCCGAGAACATGCGCATTCAGTACAGCGAGCACGTCACAAAGATAACGGATCACGCGCCGCAGTTACTCATTTGTTACGAGTACGACCAGCGCGTGACGGAAGGTCCTCCTTTCTCAATCGGCAACGAGGAAGTTCATCGACACTATGGACATCGTTACAATTTAACGCTCCTCACCAGCGCAGATGTTCCTGGTGGGCTCAAGGGGAAATGTACGGCAACAGAGCATGTGTGGTTGCTCCGAAAGGGCTGAGGATGTTCAGGCCGTTCACGCTAGAACGAGATGAGGCGCAAGCGGGAAGTAAGGATCTGACGCCTTCGATCAGATGGATACTCGCCAGCCTTTCGTTATCCATGTTGTTGTCCTCGATCGGGACGAGCATCGCCAATGTGAGCTTGCCGACGTTGGCACAGGCGTTCGATGCCTCCTTTCAGCAAGTCCAGTGGGTCGTCATCGCGTATACATGACCGGTCACCGACGGCTACTCCTGATCGGTGTTTTCCTGTTCACCATAGCCTCCGTCCTGTGCGGGCTCGCTTCCACCCTCTGGCTGCTGATTGCCTCCCGCGCGGCGCAGGGTCTCGGAGCGGCCATCATGATGGCCCTGACAATGGCATTTGTCGGTGAGACGGTTCCCAAGTCAAAGGTCGGCAGCGCCATGGGGCTGCTCGGAACGATGTCCGCGATCGGCACGGCGCTCGGCCCATCGCTCGGCGGCATTCTGATCTCCGAACTCAGCTGGCGGGCAATCTTCTTGGTCAACCTGCCGCTGGGTTTCCTGATTTTTCTTCTCGTGC
>JAJFBJ010000180.1 GCA_020697375.1 Nitrospira sp.
ATTCCATTTGATTCCATCATCCGGCGATCCGCTCTCCGAGTGCGTGCACAGCCTAATAGGGTTGTTCGTGGGCGGTCAAGGGGCGCGGAGTCACAGGCTCCTTCTGCCTGTTGCGGGCAAATGCCGCAGCGGCTTTTTTTGTACGGGATCCATCTTCGAAGAAGAATCGGAGAACAAACCGCTTCATCGGCCTATGCGCCCGCGACGGAGCCTCGCATCGGTTGGGCACCGGAACCGTCCGACTGGACGACGAGACAGAAAAGGTGCTGAAGCAGGTGACACAAAAGACTGGTTGGTCTCTGTCTACCGCATTGAAGCGAGGCGTCTTGGTTTTGACGAAGTCGGACGTAGCGCACAGCAGTCAGCATTTGAAATCTATCGTCGGCTCGACCTGGGCCCAGGCGGTTATGCGATCGCACCCTCGACGGAAACGCGACGGGGCATGCAGATTGCCTTGCGACGTAAACCTCGACGATGACCCTCGTCGAGACCGGGCCTTTCGTGGCTTTGTTCGATCCTCAAGATGCCGAACACAAACGCTGCAAAGACATTCTGAGTGCCCGCTGGCCGACCTCGTCGCTTGGGCCGAATCGGCGTTGATGGAAAGCGAATTCGACCCAGCCTATTTCACCGCGATTCGCGACGTGGTGGCTCGGCTCGGTGTAGCAGACGCGAGTATCTTTGGCCTCGCCTGGGAAGACTGAGTATGTCGTCCACATAATGGCACTTGCGCAAACGCTCTTCGGGCGCGAAGTATATGATGCTTTCTGCCTGCATTGACAAAAATTCCTGAGTCTCTCCCATGATCACGATTCTGAATTATCGGTCCTCTTCCCACAATAGGCATGGACCGAAGTGCGAAACTCTCCCTATCGATTCGTTTGCCCCTTGGGATTTGCTACGCGAAACACTTGGCCCGGCAGTGATTGGCCATCGCTTAACGTGCCTACCCGGTGATCTCGCGGATCACGCGGCAGGGGTTGCCTGCGGCGAACACACCCTCAGGGACATCGCGGGTGACGATGCTGCCGGCGCCGATCACCGCGCGCGACCCGATCCTCACGCCGGGCAGGATCAGCGCTCCGCCGCCGACCCACACGTCCGAGCCGATCTCTACCTGCTTGCCGTACTCCTCGCGTCGGCGCAGCTCGGCGTTGAGCGGGTGCATCGGTGTGAGGATCTGCACTCCGGGACCGAAGAGCGTGAAGCTCCCGATGCGCACGGCGCAGACGTCGAGCACGATGCAGTTGAAGTTGAAGAAGACCCGCTCGCCCAGTTCGATGTTGAAGCCGTAGTCACAGAAGAAGGGAGGCTGCATCCACACCGAGTCCCCGCCCGCGCCGAACAGCTCGCGCAGGATGCGTCGCCGCTCCTCCTGCTCAGCCTCACGCGTGGCGTTCAGCGCCTGGCAGAGGTCTCGCGCGCGCTCACGCGCCGTAACCAGCTCCAAGTCCATCGGATCGTACAGCTCTCCCGCAAGCATCTTCTGACGTTCGGCCTTCATCGGATACTCCTCGGTTAGGGGCGCCTCTGCGGCGTGCCAGTTCGACGGACGATCACCCGTCGAGGCGTACGCCTGAGCTGTATGTTGAAACCTTGAGCGAAGCGAGAGCGACGCCTGGTTCAAAGGACGCCTTGTCGCACCGGGATTGGGCGAGTAAGAAAGAAGGCTTTTTCAATATCCTGATACTTGCTGTTCCGCGTGGTAGGAGCTGCGGACCAAAGGCCCGGATTCGACGTGGCGAAAGCCCAAGGCGAGGCCTTCTTCCTTTAAAGCGGCGAATTCGTCGGGATGGTAAAAGCGGGCCACAGTGAGATGTTCTTTCGTCGGTTGCAGATATTGGCCGAGGGTCATGATGTCGCATTCGACCGCTCGCAAGTCGCGCATGACTTCGCGCGCCTCGTCCGTCGTCTCGCCCATGCCGACGATCAACCCGGACTTGGTCGTCAGGCCCATCTGCTTGGCCCGGCCCAACAATTCAATGGAACGCTGGTACTTTCCCTGCGGACGGATGGAAGGGAACAATCGTCTCACCGTTTCGATATTGTGATTGAGGATATCAGGCCTCTCGGCTGCCACCATGGCTAATGCCGATTCGTTTCCTTCAAAGTCCGGAATCAGCACTTCGATCGTGCAACTGGGGATCAAGCGCCGGACCTGGCGGATCGTCTCGGCAAAGACAGACGCGCCGCCATCGTCCAACTCATCACGGTTGACCGACGTAATGACGGCATGCCTCAGGCCGAGCGCCTGAATCGCCTCCGCAACTCGCAAAGGTTCTGCTCGGTCCACCTCCAGCGGCCGGCCGGTGGCGACGGAACAGTAGTGGCAGCGCCTCGTGCAGATGTCGCCGAGAATCAGAAACGTCGCCGTGCGGGCGTTCCAACATTCCCACAGGTTCGGGCAACGCGCTTCTTCACAGATCGTATGGAGATTGAGCCGGTCCATCGTCTTACGGATCTCCTGGAAATCGGGACCGGTTTGGAGGCGGACCTTGAACCAGGGCGGCAGACGGCGGGTTCCAGGCGCTGACGGCTGGGGATTACGATCTGGCCGTGAATCCTCTCCTGATGACCGCAGGTGATCAATAGGTATGAAGCTCATGTGTTCGCTGCCGTGGCGACGAGTTCCTGCGGATGCTCCAGGACCCGCTTGAACTCTTTCAGAAACTGCGCCCCCATCAGACCGTCGAGCGCTCGATGGTCGCAGGACAATGTGACCTTCATCCTCCGCCCGGCCGTGACGCTTCCCTTGCTGACGACCGGCACATCGCGAACGGCTCCGACAGCGATGGAGGCGGCCTGCGGGGGCATGAGCACCGCGACGAAACTGTCCACGTCGAACATTCCCAGGTTGGAGATGGAAAACGTCGCGCCCTGGTATTCATGCGGCTGCAAGCGCTTCTGCCTGGCCCGCTCGATAAGCGCCCTGCTCTCTGCCGAAATATCAGCCAATGTCTTGGCTCCGCAATCACGAAGGACGGGCGTGATCAAGCCGTCTTCCATGCCGACCGCGACTCCGATATCGATGCTCTCATACCGTCTGATCGCGTCCCCCGCAAAGGAGACGTTGATCTCCGGATGCCGCATGAGCGCGAGCGCCGATGCCTTGATCAGGACGTCGGTGATGGAAGGATGGGTTTGGCGCTGTTCTTTGAATTGACCGCGGAATCGCTCCGCCTGCTCCATATCGATCTCGATGGTCAGGTAAAAATGCGGGACCGGGGCCTTGCTTTGCACGGTCGCCTTGGCGATGGCTTTCCGCATCTGGCTCAACGGCTGGTCGGTTCCCTGAGGCAACGCCTGTTGGGTCGGAGCCGACGCATTTACCACATCCTCTTCGACGATCCTTCCGGCAGGCCCGCTGCCGGTCACCGTGGAGAGGTCGATCCCCCGCTCGGCCGCCAGGGCTTTTGCCCGCGGAGACGCGATAGGACGGCTCCTTTCCGCAGCAGTCGATGATACAGGGGCCGCATCGGCCGCCGGCGTCACAACGGGCTTCTTCCCAGATACGATCGAAGGGGCTGCAGTCACCGCATCGCTCAAGGCCGAGGCAATGTCTTCATCGGCTTCGGCGATCACTGCGATCAACGTGCCCGATTTTACGGTTTCCCCATCCTGCACAAGAATCTTGCGCAAGACGCCGGGAGCGAAAGCTTCAAGATCCATGACGGCCTTGTCGGTTTCAATCTCGGCGATGACTTCGCCGGCCTGCACCTGGTCGCCCTCTTGTTTCTTCCAGCCCAGCAGCACGCCCTCTTCCATGGTATCCGTCAATTTCGGCATGACGACGCGACTAGCCATGTATCCTCCTCATGAATGCCGAGTCTCTTCCGCTTGGCATCGTGCGTCCATCTATCATCGTGCGCCACAGAGTGACTTCGCGGCCTCGACCACGCGTGGCACATCCGGAATGGCGGCATCCTCCAGCGGACGACTGTAGGGCATCGGCACATCTTCTCCCGTGACGCGGACGATGGGGCCATCCAAATAGTCGAAGGCTGCCTGATGGATGCTGTCGGCAATCTGCGCACCCAGCCCGCAAAATCGCCAGCCCTCCTCGACGATCAGAAGCCGCCCGGTCTTCTTGACTGACTCGATGATCGTCTGAAGGTCCAGGGGTTTGAGCGTGCGAGGATCGATCACCTCGGCATCGATGCCTTCCCGGCTCAGCTGCTCCGAGGCCTCGAGCGCCAGCAGGAGCATCTTGGAATAGGCGACGATCGTGACATCGCTCCCCGCGCGTTTCACGTCGGCGAGGCCGATAGGAATCGTGTAGTCTCCCTCCGCCACCTCACCTTTGGTTCCATAGAGCAATTGTGCTTCGATGAACACCACCGGATTCTGGTCGCGGATCGCGCTCTTCAAGAGACCCTTCGCATCGTGCGGAGTAGCCGGCATCACGACCTTCAACCCCGGCACATGGCAGAACCAGGCTTCCAGACTTTGCGAATGCTGTGCGCCCAATTGATGCGCCGCGCTGCCGGGACCACGAATCACCAGCGGGACCGAGAGCTGCCCTCCCGACATGTAGCGGATTTTAGCCGCGTTGTTGACGATCTGATCGAGCGCCAGAATGCCGAAGTTCATGGTCATGAGTTCGACGATCGGCTGTAATCCTGCCATGGCGGCGCCGATGGCCAGTCCGGTGAACCCGGCCTCCGTGATCGGCGTATCGACCACCCGCTGCGGCCCGAATTCCTCGACGAATCCCTTGCTGACCTTGAAGGCTCCCTGGTAATAGCCGACCTCTTCACCGATTAGAAAAATCCGTTCGTCCCGGCGCATTTCCTCCCGCATGGCCTGGTTGAGGGCTTCTCGATAGGACAACAGCATGGGTGATTACTCCTCCGCCATTACGTCGTCGTGCAAGGCCGACGGATCCGGAAAGGGGCTCTCATCCGCAAACTTGACGGCGTCCGCCACGACCCTGCCCACTTCCTGCTCGAGTTGTTTGAAATCGGTTTCGGCGCCGAGTTTCTGATCCAGGATCGTCTGCTTCAATAGCAGGAGCGGATCCCTGCCACGATGTTCTTCCACCTCTTCTTTCGTACGGTAATGACCATGGGAAGGGTCGGCCATCGAGTGACCCATGAAGCGGTAGGTCATCGCCTCGACGAAATAGGGACCTTGCCCCGCGCGCACCTGCTCCACGACGTTGCGCATCAACGAACGAACGGCCAACACATCCATGCCATCCACGCGCTCTGCCTTGATACCGTACGAGCGCGCGCTCTCAGCCACGTTTTCGTAGAGCGCGACGGCCCGGGCCACCGGCGTGCCCATGCAGTAGCG
>JAJFBJ010000181.1 GCA_020697375.1 Nitrospira sp.
GATTGGCAAAGGTCGAGAAACGTGGAGCGGGGTCAAGGGACGGAGGGTTTAGTCAGGTCGTTATTGACCCGGTTATTGCCTGCGTTGACGTCAATTCCTCCCGCAGCCGGCGGTTTATCGAGATTCGTATATTGGAACGTATCGAAGGGCTGGATCTGCGCGTCGGCGGGCAACTGCCGGCGGTTCCAGGCTCCGCCGAGCGCCCGGATGAGCGCGACCGACGCTCTCAGCAGTTCGGCCTTAATCTGCACTGAGTCGATGCGCGCCGTCAGCATGGCGACCTGGGAATAAATAAGCTCAAGGCTGGAAGCCAGCCCCCCCTGATAGAACTCCGTGGTCAGATCTTGCGTCTTAAGCGTGGCCCCGACGGCGGCGTCTTGCCGATTGGCCGCGAGGGTCAACCGGTTGGTCAGGCTCAAATTGTTCTCAACCTCGCGGAAGGCATTGAGGACCGTCGACCGGTAGCGGTCTTCCGTCTCGCGATAGGCCGACCACGACTGCTGCAACTGGGCGCGCCGATAGCCACCCTGGAAGAGCAGCAGCGAAACGGCGGATCCATAAGACCAGAAACTATTGGCGAGCTTGAACAGATTGAAGGCGTCATCTTCGAAACCGCCCCCGAGCCTGAACGACACATTGGGATAAAAGGCGGCGCGTGCAATGCCGATGGTGCGGTTGGCCTGCGCCATCCGGCGTTCCATGCCTGCGATGTCGGGTCGTCGCTCAAGCAAGGTGGATGGAAGTGTCTGCGGAATCATAAAATTCGCCACACGAAGGTCGTCGACAGGCTTGATCGAAAAACTGGCCGGCGCCATATTGAGGAGGATGGCGATCGATTGTTCCACGACTTGACGTTGGCCTTGAATCTGAGCTCTTCGCGTCTCGGTGCTGAACAGCAGTGATTCGACGCGGGCAACGTCGAGGGCCGACGCGATCTGGCCGATGAACTGGGCGTTGACGAGATCCAGTGACTGTTTATAGAGCGCGATCGATTGCTTATAGATCGCATCCTGGGCGTCGAGACCGCGCAGGACAAAATAGTCGGCCGCAATTTCAGCCTGCAGACTGAGACGCGCGAGCCCATAGTCAGCCGCGCGCTCTTCAGCGCGGTAGATCTCAACACGCGTCGCATTGCGGAGCGCCGACCAGAAATCTGGCTCCCAGGACGCGAGTCCCCCGCCCCATACGCTTGACTCTTCAAGTGGGGAGTCGGGGGCGCGAAACAGACGATTGACGGACTGCCTATTGTCCGAGGCGTCGAACCCTAACCCGACGCGAGGAATGTACTGAGATCGAGCCCTCATCATCACATCGCGGGCCTGAACGAACCGCTCCGCGGTAGCCTGCAGGTCCGGATTGGCCGCCAAGGCCTGTTCTTCCAGTTGGTTCAGGACCGGATCGTTGAACAACTTCCGCCAATCCGGGCGCAATTCGTCGTCCGACGGCTTGGCCTCGACAAAGGGGCTCGACCCATGCCATGAGGCGGGAACCACGAACTGAGCCGGCTCATAGGTGGGCGCCAGATCGGCGGCTGGAACCAATTGCACGCCGGCAGGCTGAGCACCAGCAGCAAAAGGCCGCTGTAACCTAACAGGGCACGAAAGATCTGAGAGATGGTCACTTTGATGGTTCCGTTGATGCAAGCCCTTCCGCCTCGACGAGGTGATACCCGGGCGCCGGCGTGACGATGCGCACCTTGTCGCCTTCGAGCAAGGCGGCGCTGGGGTTGTTCACAATGCGGTCGCTCGTGGAAATCCCTTCCGCCACTTCGACGGCGTTGTCGAGGAGTTGGCTCACGGTGAGTGGTTGCAAATGCACACGGTCATCCTCATTCACCACGGCCACTTCGGTGCCGTGCTCCTGGAACACCAACGCGGTGGATGGAATCGTGTAGACCTGCCTGTCGACTGGCGCCGTGAGCCGAACTTGCGCGTAGGAGCCGGGCCAGAGAGCTCTGTCTTCGTTATCGATCGTGAAGACGGTGATCGCGGTGCGCGTGCTCACGTCGAAGCCACGGGCGACGGCCAAGAATTTAGCGGTGAAATGGCGATTGGGCAATTGCGGCACCGTGACGTCGGCCGTGAGGCCCGGCTGGAGAAAGGGCCCGAACGACTCCGGCACGGAGACAAAGAGTCGCAGCATACTGACGTCGGCCACCGTAAAAAGATTACTGACCGCATTGGGACTACTGAACCCGCCTTCCTTATTGACATAGTCACCGACGTTGATGTTGCGGTCGGTCACCACCCGTCGTAGGGCGCGACGATCGTTTTGAACCGAATGAGCGCCTCGAAGTTTCTGACGTTCTGCTCCGATGCCCTCACTCTCGCCAATTCGGCCTTCGCGTTGGCTACCTGCACCGAGATCGACTGTTCGGAGACCCACATCTGCATCATTTTCCCGATAGTCAAAGCAGCTGCGCTGAAGGATGCACAGAGATCAGTCGAGTCGAGATGAGGGTGTGAGTCCATGTGTTCGCACTACCATGAACTCTTCAGGGAAGCGTCAAAAAGGAGCACTATGGCAAGCAGTCTCAAATTCAGCCTGGCAATGGCTCTCGTATGTGGACTCGCGGCGGCGGGAGAGACAGCGGAGCGCGTTCAAGCAGAAAGCCTGACGATTGGAGCGGCCTATAGTCTAAAGCCAGCCTTCCATGAAATCTTGCCGATGTTCGAACGAGAATATGGCACCACGATACAGGTGCTGTTGGGCCCGTCCCAAACACTTCGCCAGCACATTGAAAAAGGAACGGCAATCGACGTGTTTCTACCAGCGGCGGCTGAAGAGGTTGAGAAAACTGGAACGGAAGGGACTGACTCTCAATGGAGGACCTCGGATCTATGCCCAGACCTCTCTCGTGCTCGTCATGTCCACGGCGTCCCGAGCGACACCGATCTCGTTCGGCGATGTGCCGGCAGGTCGAGCGACCCGCATGGCGCTCGGCAATCCCGCAACCACGGCCTTAGGAGAAATTACGGCTCAGTCACTTACGAAACTCAATCCCACCTATAAGAACCGGTTTCGTGTCCTTCACGCTCCACATAGTGATGACATCATGAATCTGGTTCACACCGGAGAGGCGGACGTGGGCATTGTTTATCGTGTGAATGCGATCAATAGCAGCCAAGCGCGCATCATTGATGAAAACCCGCTTGGACCATACGTGCCGGTGCCCTTTGGACTGGCGGTGGTATGGACCTGTCGAGAGGCATCTCTAACTGTCGCGGAGCAATTTTTCGATTTCATCACGAGTCCGCGCATACAGAAACTCCTGCTCAAGTACGGGTTCGATGCTGTGTCGCCGAATCAGGTACGAACAGAAGCCCACAATATGAAGCTGATGCCCTAAAGGACAAACCCTTCTGAATCGCCCATCCAACAGACCCCCACTCAACAGTATTCACATCGCTGCCCTGTATCGTTGAGTACGCTACGCCGGCAGAACAGGGGTTGACTGTATTCAGAGCCTCGGAAGTCACAGCAAAAATCTCGGGGACTTGCATGTGTATACGATTCCCATTGTTGTCCCAGCAGGGTTCGGGAAACGCTGACAGACAGCGACAAGCTTACAGGGTGAGTCTGGTACTGCGAGATCACAAATGGTGGCGGCAAGACAGGCTGCAATACCTGAAGGGCTATTCGTCTGCGAAGAGAGCCCTCAGCGCAAGACTAACTTCTTTGGCGAGGCTGGGATATGGGTGGAAGAACGAAGGTGATGGTGAATGTATAGTTGGAGCGCGAACATGCACTACTGATTCTGAACCCTTTCGCCCCGGCGGGTCAGAGTCAACTAGCTGGTGAGGCCCCACGTGCTCCAAAGCGCCACGGCAGCCACTGCCAACATCACCCAGGCCAATTCACGATCTCCAACTTTTTTGATCATCCGTACCATGATTCAGCTCCTTTGCTTCCGCTCCAACGAACGATACGACCTAGAATAGCAAGGCGTATGCCATGAACGTTTGCGCTGAATTCGCGAATTTTTGACTATCGGACGCGGCAAATCGAGCGAATTCGCACTGGTCGCACTGTGCGAAACTTAGGAGCTGTGATAGATGCGAGGCCGCAGGCTCGAACAAACCGGAAGCGTATTCGCTGGAATACGTGGAGGATTTTTTGGAGCCGAGAACGACGCAGACTACCGCAGATCATGTGCCGCAGTAGAATGGCATTACTCGGACAGACTCCTAGAGGGTGGGATGAACGTCTCGTTGAAGAGGGCTTTTTCTAGAGCCTGCCATAGCTTTGGTAAGATACACACAGAGGATGATCCCGAGGCTTTCCAAGATCAGAAGCTGCCATCTGGCACGTTGCATCCATGACTCATAGGTCATGACCTCCAACGGCAGCTCCCGCTGAATCCGCATTTCAAAATCCTCGATGGCCCTTTCGATGGTGAGAAAGAGGGCCCGGCCGCTTCCCCCACGCACATACAAACGAACCTGATCCTGTTTGTCGGTCCCCACGACTGCCAGGAGCGCTTTTTTGCTCTCGACGAACTCTCGAAGGCGAGCGGCAAGCACTCCCACCCCGGCTTGCAAACCGGGGGTACCGGCCGTCAGATCGGTCAACTGTAACAGGCCGGCTCCCAGCCGGGTTTCCGCCCCATGGATGGGTTCGAGAAAAGATGGCTGTTCCGTGAGGAGATATCCCCGGAAGTTCGTCTCCACATCCATCACCAGACGTTGCAGACGCAACACCTCCTCGAGGATTTTCGAACGATGGAGCTGCCGCTCCTGTTGCATGCGCCATTGATCGAAGAGAAACACATGCCCGTAGAAAGACAGAGCCAATGTGGCCGTGACGACGATGAGAAGTCCGATGAAGCGACCACCTCTGTCCATTGATGCGCGCGATGCTTTCCCATCGAACTTGGCGGTTTAAGGCAAGGCGCTCTCGCCCTCCTCTTCCCGGAGCCCTGGCTCATGGATACATGAGGGCACTGGACGAGGGTCCTTATTCGGAAGCGGCTAGGAGCCGAGTAATCCTTCGTAGCGAGGGAAAGGGCTGACGGCAGATGCGAGGCCGCAGGCTCGAAATACCTTGAGGATTTTTTCGGGCCGAGAACGACGCAGATGCCGACAGTTCCTTCACCGCAGCAGAATGGCATTACTCGGACAGACTTCTAGGCCGGTCCACAGCAATGTGATCGGCTGGGAGGAACAGGTCCTCCCAGCCGGTACCCTGCTTACAGCCAGTTCACGCGCTCAGCCGGCCGAATGTAGATCGGCTCCTCGACCTGAATCCGCGCCACTTCCTTGCCCGACTTGTTGAAGCCCAACACGGT
>JAJFBJ010000182.1 GCA_020697375.1 Nitrospira sp.
GCTGTACTTTTCGACGCGACTCTTCGGAGTAGCTGCCGATGCCTAGATTTACGTACAGGGCATCGGCGCGATAGCCGAGCTTGAGGAGAACATGCCACAGCGCGAGGCTATCTTTGCCTCCGGACACCGCGACGAGGATACGATCCTCTGGCGTGAACATTTTGAACGACTTAATCGCGCGCGCGACCTGTTCATGCACAAAGGTCGTGAAGCAGCCCTTGCAGAAGGCGGCATTGTGCCGCGGGAGGCTGATTACGGCTTTCGTCTTACACTTTCCGCAATTCATGGTTTCATCAAGCTTTCCGTATTCAGCAGGCAGCTTTCAGCGACAGAAGCGATCACATGTTGCTCCGATCCCTCGGCTGAGAGATTGCCGGCCGCTGATGGCTATATTCCTCCCGAGATGACCGGTCTGATTTCGATCTGGTCGGCATCGGCGAGCATTTCATCTTCCGTGACGAGGTCGTCACCCCGGATCACCAGATGCGCCTCGATCACGAGGTTGAGTTCGCGCAGGACCTCTTTGGTGCGTTTGGGGCCTTTAATCTCAATTTGGCGTTGGGGATGGCTCAGTTGGACGATCATGGCGCGATGATACGGCTGACGCGTGAGGGATTGCAACGTGGATCGAAGAATACTGCCGCTCTTGAGCGATAACTGATTACAGATGAGCAGGGTGAGGGGAGCGGGCCTCGCTATGGACTGGTGGACCGGCTGATCGTGATCGACCGACTGCAGGCGGGCGCCTTCATTAAGCGGCAGGAGCCGCAACAGTAATTCCAGGCCGAGCAAGGTCAGCGTCATGCCGAGGCACAGGCTGATTACTGACAAACCGGCGTATCTTATGCGGCGAGGCATCGGCAGAAATCAGGAGAAATGAGCGCATCGCCCTCAGCAGGCGGGTATCTCAACTGCTCGCCTCTTTAACCAGGACTATTCATGCATACCTGCTCCGTCGTCCGATCCTCTCGCCCGGCCGGGGCTTTTCTCGTTCGGTCTCCTCGACGGACTGCAGGTACGCCTACGTCGGCCTTATGTGCGAGAAGCCCCGGCGGGCTTCGGGCTCGAACGACTCGCAACGGCATCCATGAATCATCCGAGCTAGGGTGACGGAACCGGACTGGGAAACGGCGATGGAGGACCCGGCAACGGCGGTTGCGGGACGGGAACAGGGGGACGCGGCACCGGATCAGTGGGGCCTGGTCCCGGCTTCGGCGTGGGGACGGGGTCCGCCGCATGGCCATAAGGAATGGGCCACCAAGCAGCCAACAGCAGGAGAAGCAAGGCCCGAGCCGGCCAACCAAATGTATGTGGATGTCTGTCGCTCTGACGGTGTGAAGCCATTGTGTGCCGCTTCCTTTCTAGTGCGAGATCCCGGGGGCGGGAGATGTTCTGGCCACGGCCAGCGTCGTATCCGGGACACGATCGACGGCCTGATAATAGATGTCGAGCCAGGGGGCGAAGTGATCGTTGTCTTTGTTCCATGCTTGCACTGCGCGGGCGGCGGTCAGACAAGCCCCCTTCAGGAGCGCCTCTTCCCATTGAGCCCAAATGGTGGATTCTTCGTTTGACAACGTCATCAGCGTGTCGGCCCTGGCCTCGATGCGCGCGAAGCCGTGCCTGGCCAGCAACTGGTCCATGGTGCGGAGGGTGTACCCATAGACGTAGGGAAATCCCAACAAGTTGTTCCACGCGAGCGCTGCGGTCAGCCAACCCTTCATCGGTTCGGCCGCCTGCTTCCGCCAGGTCAACAGGCGACGGAATGAGGCGCCATTGGGAATGCGAATCACCAGGAGGCCCCGCCTGCCGAGCATATGTCTCGCTGCCGCGAGCGTGGAGTCGGGATTCGGCAGCTGATCGAAGGTATTCCAAATCGCCACCGCATCGACGGCGCCGGCTGCTATGGGCGCTTCGATCAACGTGCCGCGCCACACGTCCAACCCACGCTTGCGGCAAAACGCCGTGACCTCCTTCCCCGGATCGATTCCCAGCATCCTCCATCCGCGTTCCCGGCCGGCGGCAAGAAACCCGCCGACGAAACTCCCCACTTCCACGATCAACGGCGGGCTGTCTGATTCTTCACGGAGGTAGGGCTCCAAGGATCCCACTTTCGATTTGGCCCATCGACGTTGGAGTTCGAACTCCGCGTGGAGGTGCTCGTCGCCATACCGATCCTCACTGTAGGCTCCCGTGATGGTGGCGGCGGATGGGCGTGGCGCGCGGCAGACCAGGCCGCAGTCTCGACAGGCGGCGATATCAGTTATGTAGTCTTGCGTGAAATTCACACGATCCTTGAGCGCGGACTCGGTCGGATGCCGTAGCCGGCGGCGATAAAAGTGACGCAGAACCTGAATCTGTTCTTCCACCTCACTTGCCGCGCATAGCAGGTCGGTGTCGGATCCGCCGCAGATATGACAGCTAAAATCTATTGAGACGGAGGCCTCTTCCATAGGGGCGTGGGCGGAAGCCTGTGATGTGGACATAAGGGCGCATCCTTCGGTCATTACGGCGCTGCCGACAAGGGTACTTCCGAAAAAAATGGATGGTCCGTTAAGGCCTGATAGGCGACGGCGGCCGTGTGAATGGGTGAAATGTGCATGAGAAAAGGCGTGAACCAATCCGCGTCCGCCACGTCGAACGTGTCCGGGATGACCACCCGGCGGAGATGCTTGAGAGAAGCCGCTTGAATTTTCAACGGCACGGCGGTGACGGGGCCAATGGTGCCTTCCGGGGTGATGGTCCCGGTCATCGTCCTGTCCAAGGGAATGAAGTCACCCTTGGCGAGCGCCACCACGGCGAGACCGACAATGGCCGACAAACTGTCGCCATAAATAGTCGCGGCCGGCTCGTGCACCGTAAAACTGACCGTCCAGGAGTCCGTTTTCAAGTGGGCCGCATGCGCCGCGCGATCGATAGCGGCAAGAATGGCCAGTTCAGTATCGGAGCTAAAGGATCCCTGGCCGGCCAAAAAGCTCACGATGATGCCATGATGATCCGGCCGTTGTTCCCAGCCGACTATGAGTTCTCCTACAGCGCCCTCTCTGGCATGCCGGCTGTCGACCTCCCTGACCATCGTGACTCCCAGAAATCGAATGACCTGCGCTCGTTGCGTCTCGGCAGCGGCCCTGTCGGGCGCGCAGGATATGCCGAGCATCAAAACCACGCCCAGCAGTACGTTAGTCCTTCTGTTCATTGTCACCTCGTGAAATCCCAGATCGATCCTGGCAGAACTGGCCACGGCAACGGACCTGATCCTTGGAACAACCTAGGATAACACTCGGGGGGCGGCGACGGGGGCCCATGCCAGATGGCCGCAGCAAGCCCCATCACCGAGGATCAGTGAGAATTATCCGCGCGCGGTGGTGCGGCGGTTCAGTATTTTAGCCAAGGTTCGTGGGAGATCGGCGGACTCGAGATCGTCAAGAGTCGTAGGTAGGGCCAGCGACCAATTCGGATATTTCCCTGCAGACGACGGCATGTTGGGTCGTTCGTTCACCGCGCCGGCGGCTTCCAATTCCGCAAGGCGAGTCTGCCAGTTGTTCGAAGGTCTTGGTGATGGCGAGGCTCACGTCGGCCTCCGACTCCACGCCGCTCGTCTCCAGAAGTTTCCCTCGAAACTGTTGCTGCGCCGACTGATCAGGTTCCACGCCGAACCGCCGTTGCGATTCCAGATCGGCTCCGGTCCAGACGCCAGCCAAGGTAGGCAAGTCGTGGGTCGTGACCGCGGCGAGGGCTTTCTGCGGATATGCCGAGGGCGGACCTTTCTCGAACCAGAGCAGGCGATAGGAGAGGATGTTCTGTTCCGCCAGGATGTCGCGCACGCCTTCCTCGACCGTACCGAGATCCTCTCCGACTACGATAGCTTGGGCACGCATGCTTTCGATTGCGATGATCGCCAACAGCTCCTTGGCAGCATAGCGCACATAGGCGCCGTCTTTGGGTAGTCGCCCTTTCGGCACCCACCAGAGACGGAATAGACCCATGACATGGTCGATCCGAAGGCCGCCGGCATATCGAAGTATCGAACGGATGGTCTGAATGAACGGCTCGTATCCCGCCGCGCGAAGTCTATGCGGAATGAAGGGGGGAAGTCCCCAGTCCTGACCGGTGGTATTGAACAGGTCCGGCGGCGCGCCCACGGTCATGTCGGCTGCGATCAGGTCCTGCCATAACCAGGCGTCGGCTCCGCCAGGCATGAATCCGATGGGGAGGTCCTGCATGAGCGGCACCCTGTGCACAGCCCGTTTCAATTGCCGATCGAGGAGCCACTGCAGCCAGCTGTGAAAGCGCACGCGGTCGGATTCCGCCGCCGCGAATCGAAGGACCTGAGCGGCTTGGGGATGACGGTACTCGACAGGCCAGTCGCGCCAATCGGCGCCATGCTGCTCGACCAGGCAGCAAAAGACGGCAAATTGATGGAGGAGTTCGCCCTCCTGTCGGCGGAAATGGTCGAAATCTTCGTCGCCTTCGAAATGCGACCACAGGAGGCGCAGGGCATTCTGTTTCAATGTGAACACCCGGTCTCGATCGATCTGACGATTTCGATTGAGCGCATGCCCCTCAGCCGCAAGCCGCTCCAGGACATGCCCGAGCCGTTCCGCTCCAGGCAGTTCTTCAATCCGCAGGTAGAGCGGGTTCAAGTACCGTCGGCTTGAGGGCGAGTAGGGACTGGCTTCCTGCGGCAAGACGGGCTGGACGGCATGAAGCGGATTGATCAGGAGGAGCCCGGCGCCGAGCGTGTCTGCCCAGGTTGCCAGCCGGCGAAGGTCGGCCAGATCACCCATGCCCCAACTCTCCCGGCTCCGCGCGGCGTACAGTTGCGCGCTCCAACCCCAGATTCGAAGATTTAGCGGTAGATGACAATTCCCGGGGGTGACGATGAGGCGAAGGGGTGTTCCCTTTTTATCGGCGGATGCCAGCCGATGATAGCCGATAGGCAGATTTCCCGGAAGCCGATCGGTAACGTTTCTTGTACTCCCGTCCTCCAGCGTCAGCACCGCCGGGGAAGGAAGTACGAGCGGCTCGCCCTGTCGCAGGACCTTCACGCTGTCAGCAAGCCACGAATCGAGAGCGGCCGGCGGTCGTCCCATGGCGGTCTTGATACTGGTCAGCGTCTCTTCTGAAACCTGTTGCGTGGCTCCTGCGGCATCCTCGTACTCCGCTTGTATCCCCCAGGCCTCAGGCTTCGCCCGCACGTCTCCTTTGTCTCTCATTCTCTTGTCTTTCATTTCGCCCGTGAAGCTAAGGTTGGGCTAACGTCTTCATCAGGGTGCTTTTGCTCAGCGTTCCGGCAAGACCTTTGGCAAGGATGATGTGCTCTTTCAACAGGGGGAGGGTAGCAGACGCCCATTCCCGGATCTGCGGATGTTTGATGGCTTTGCCCTTCTTTGCAAATTCGGCCACGGTTTTTTTATGATCGCTCAACTCGTGTTTAATATAGGCTTGATCGAACGCCGCCCCCGAAAGTTGAGAAAATTTCTCGGGGGACCGCCGCTGCTGTTTGGTCCGGGTTTCCGTTAGGCTCATTCCTAACGACTCGGCCAGCTTGCTCACCTCCTGACCGGCCTTCGTGTGGTCTTGGAGCATGCGTTGAGCAAATTGCTTCACCGCGTCATTTCCCGAGCGTTCCATGGCCATCCGGCTGAGGGTTATTTCCGCCTGCTGCGCTCCCGCAGCGCCGGCGAGAAATGCCATGTCCTTCTTTCCGACAGTTTCCTCCTTCGCAACCGCCGGCGAGCAGAAAATGAGCGATAATCCGATCATCAACCCAACGCAGGACCCACGGGAAATCCGAGACATCAGTCTTTTCCTTCTTTTTCCAACTCTCAATGACTCAGAGGTTCCCCTGTGTGGAGCTCACTATCCATGGCTATTTGGGTCGGTTCCAGTGCCGATGCTGCATCATCGCGTCGATGAAGGCGCCCGACTGGTTCGCCCCCTTTTTTTCGTACACCACTCCGGGAGCCGTGGTAATGCCGACCGCCTTCAACAGGTCGGCCCCCTCCTCGGCGGCGGCGATGGCTTTCCCGTGGTTGTACGCTTCGCGCACGAAGTGGCGTGCTTCATGGTCGCCAAGCAGTTGGTCGACACTTTCCTTCCCACCGGCCACGTAGACCGCGTCGTACATCACAGAATCGGCCGTCGCCAATGTTTTGTCGATCTTGAGGCTCTCCCCGGTGGCGCCGCGTAGCGTGCCCATATGCGGGGCAACCAATTCGGCGATGGCTCCTTTTTCTTTCAGACTGTTTTCCATCCTGACCAGCTCCGCGCTGGACACGCCGTCCGCCGCGACGATTGCAACTTTGCGGGTCTTGATGGAATTCTTGGGTCCTTCCTCCTGGCTCAAGCCCTTGGCCTTTCCCGCCTTGGTACTGTCCTGTCCCTGCGGCGCTTTCAGGCCCAGATAATTGCCCACCAGCTTGGCCAATTGACCGTCTACCTTGGCGATATGCTCGATCATGCGCTGCTGGACGTCCTTTTTGGTGACCTTAGCCAGTTCAAACTGTAACGCTTGGCGGATATGTTCCTGTTCGATCAGCGTCAGGCTGTTATAGAAAAGCCCGGCCTGGGTATAGTGATCGCCGAAGCTCTCGCTCCGTTCAGGCGATTCTTTCGGTGAGCCTTCCAGGGAATTCGGTTCGTAATTTGCTTTGCCGGCTCTATTGGCAAAACGCATCATGCCGTCCTGTTGGAAGTTATTGACCGGCGACTTGGGCTGATTGATGGGCAATTGAACGAAATTCGGGGTGCCGAACCGGTTCAGTTGCGTATCGAGATAGGAAAAAAGACGGCCTTGCAGCAGGGGATCGTCGGAGACATCGATTCCGGATACAAGATGGCCCGGATGAAAGGCCACCTCTTCCGTTTCCGCGAAGAAGTTGTCGGGGTTGCGATTTAATGTCAGCTTGCCGACCCGTTGTAAGGGAACCAGGTCTTCCGGCCAGATTTTTGTCGGGTCTAGAATATCGAAGGGAACCTTGTCCTTGTCCTCTTCGGGGAGAAGTTGCAGCGCGAGCTCGTATTCCGGAAACGCGCCGCTCTCGATCGCGTCCCACAAATCGCGCCGGTGGAAATCCGGATCCTTGCCTGCCAAGGCTTGAGCTTCATCCCAGACCAATGAATGCACGCCCAATGGGGATTTCCAATGGAATTTTACGAAGGTGGCTTTGCCCTGATCGTTGACTAGGCGGAACGTATGCACTCCGAATCCATCCATCATGCGATAGCTTCGCGGGATCGCCCGGTCGCTCATGACCCACATGACCATGTGCATGGATTCGGGCGTCAGGGAGATGAAGTCCCAGAAGGAGTTATGCGCGGTTGAGCCATTGGGCATTTCGTGGTCCGGTTCTGGATGGAAGGCATGCACGAGATCGGGAAACTTGATGGCATCCTGAATGAAGAAGACGGGGATGTTGTTACCCACAAGGTCCCACACGCCCTCTTTTGTGTAGAACTTGGTGGCGAATCCTCTCGCATCACGAATGGTATCGGCTGTACCTCGCGAGCCGTTCACATTTGAAAAACGTACGAACACCGGCGTCTTTACACCCGGGTCTGCAAAAACGGCGGCTTTGGAATATTGCGTCAGCGGTTTGTAAACCTGAAAATATCCATGCGCGCCTGACCCCCGAGGATGCACGACTCGCTCCGGCATTGGCTCGTGGTCGAAGTGGGTCATTTTTTCCCGGAAATGGAAATCTTCCATGAGCGTGGGGCCGCGCACGCCCGCTTTCAAGGAATTGTCATCGTCGGCGATGCGGAGGCCTTGGTTGGTCGTCAGGGCATGGCCATCCGCCACGCCCGGCTCTTTAGCATCCCTCGGCGCAATCCGCGGGGACTTTTCTTGCCCGGGATCTGCCGATGCGGAGCCTGAACTGCCCAACCCACTTGCCATGAGAACCAGGGCTCCTGCGACGACGGCTGCGATCCTCAGGCCGGATCGGCGGATGCTGACGTGATCCGCAGGGGACCACGTAGAGTGAAGAGCAATCATGGGTTCCTCGCTTTCCGTACTTTCCGGACATTTGTGAGATGATAACAGGGAGGCTCCTATACTGACGGATCCTTGCGGGGCTAAGTACTAGGAGACCCCCTTGATATTGGGATGACATGGCTACGTACTGACGCGTGCGGTGTCAATCCCATGTCCATGCAACATTCAGTCTTGTTGGTCTTAAGAGCGCGGATCCTCGTTTCACGCGCGGATTAAAAAGAAGTGGTCCGATACCAAGCCGCGTTCACTCTGCCAGACGAAACGTTTTGTCCGGCGGCGGACAAGCTGTCCGGTGATAAATGCGCTCTGAATTTTCTCCGCAGCACATTCAGGCCGAATACGTGATCACTGTTCTGTTTTCTCTTGGCGCAATGTTTGCAGAATATTTACCACTTGCTGTTAGCATGGAAGGCCGGCTTTTATTCGATGGGACTCATGTGATTGTCCCAATGAGACCGTGGCCATAGAAAGGGTTCAAATGGTGCACATGAGACAATCGTGCGGTGCAGTGGTATCGGCGGATGGAACGATGGAATGGCGACTGTGGGCCCCGAAGGCCAAAGCGGTCGATCTGATCTTGATCACCGGCTCTCAGCGGCAGATGCAGGCGATGACGCCCGAGCCTTACGGCCATTTCCTCTTCCGGCAGCGGGATGTGGGTTCAGGCCAACGGTACGTCTTCTCCCTGGACAAGGGCCCGGATAGAGCCGATCCCGCCTCACGTTGGCAACCCGATGGCGTCTCCCGACCCTCTGCGGTCCTGCTGCCGTCAGAATTCGAATGGTCCGATGAAGAGTGGCGCGGGGTCGCGCGGAAAGACTTGAGTTTTTACGAACTCCATGTGGGGACGTTTACGGCCGAGGGGACATTCGATGCGATTATCCCGCGCCTCCCGGCTCTCCGTGAACTCGGCATTACGGCGCTGGAGCTGATGCCGGTCGGTCAATTTCCCGGAACCAGGAACTGGGGATATGACGGCGTCTATCTGTTCGCGCCCCAACAGAGTTATGGGGGACCGGCTGGTCTGCAACGTTTAGTGAATGCTTGCCATGCGCAAGGGATGGCCTGCTTCCTGGATGTCGTGTACAACCATGTCGGTCCTGAAGGCAGTTACCTCTCCGAATTCGGTCCCTATTTCACCGATCACTATCGGACGCCTTGGGGACATGCCGTAAACTACGACGGACCAGGCAGCGAGGCTGTGCGGACATTCATCACGGACAATGTCCGCATGTGGATTCGAGATTACCATTTCGATGGACTGCGGTTGGATGCGGTGCATGCGATTTACGATTACGGCGCCCGGCATATTTTGCAGGATATTAAGGAGGCCTCGGACCAGGCTGCAATGGGACGGGGATACCCCGCTCACATCGTGGCTGAAAGTGATTTGAACGACGTTCGCCTTCTCCTTCCCAAGAAGCGTGGAGGCCATGGTCTGGATGCCCAATGGAGCGACGATTTTCACCACACCTTGCATGCGCACCTGACGGGCGAGCGCCAAGGTTACTACATGGACTACGGAGATCCCGAACAGCTGCGAAAGGTGCTCGAGGACACATTCGCCCTGGATGGGTGCTACAGCCATCATCGGGAACGCTGCCATGGAGCGCCGGTGGCGGGACTGCCTGGAGATCGATTCGTCGGTTGTATACAGAATCACGATCAGATCGGGAACCGCGCCGAGGGTGAGCGGTTGGGCACACTCATCAGCCCCCCTGCCCAACGATTGGCCGCGACGCTGCTGCTCCTGGCGCCGCATCTGCCGTTGATATTCATGGGCGAAGAATACGGGGAAGAGCGCCCCTTTCAGTTCTTCTGTTCGTTTGAAGGCGTCGAATTGATTGAGGCCGTGCGCAATGGCCGCAAGAGGGAATTCGAGGCCTTTCATGTGGACGGGGCTGAGGCGCCGGATCCCCAATCCGAAGCGACGTTCGATCGCTGTCGTCTAAGTTGGTGTTGGGAAGATCAGCCGCAGCGAGCCGGCCTCAGACGGCTCTATAGGGAACTGCTTGCGGCGAGACGATCATGGGCTGCCTTGCGGAACTTCTCAGAACGGATGGCGAAATTGCATCATGGTCCGGCGGGCCCGGTCGTTCTGGAAGTGGTACGGGGGAGCACGAAGCCGGATGCGGATCAGGCCGTGCAGGCTTTCTGCAATCTCACTTCAGAATCACACACCTTGCCGCCAGTGACTCAACCGACCCTTCTGTTCAGCTCGGAGTCGAAACGCTTCAATGGCGGGCGTGATTCGGAATCGGAGCCGCTACGGCTTCTGCCATTTGAGTGCTTGCTCTTCGGCCCGAGCGGCTGGAAGAATCATCAAGTAGAGTGAGCAAGATTTCTGAGAAAGGCGCGCCCCATTGAGACAAGCGGCCGATTGCGCCAGGTCTCGGAACGTGGGGACAGGGGGCAAAATCCGGAACAGGGTCGGTCATAACGGCCGAATGCATCACCCCCTCGCCATGGCCACCGGCCTGGCATGGCCCTCAAAAAAGAGATTCCCTTGTGCATTCTGGCGGCTGGCGTTGGCCGGAGCCCTCTGTTTGGTCGGCTTGCAGGGCTGTGTCACGGACGCGCAAACAGTTCTTCCCGAGCAGGAGGGCCAGAAAATCCTGCTCGTGGCCCGGGTACTCGCAGTAATTACCGGAGACCGCGCGCGACGATTCGAGCCGGAAGTTCGTCAAATCGAGATGCTCCATATTCCCACTGGTGAGCGTTTCAATGTGACACCGCAGGGACAGGACGAGGTTCTGGCCGTATTCCTTCCCCCCGGGCGATATGAAATCAATCGGGTTCAAATCAATGAAGGACCGTTTTTATCGATGGCCCAATTGTCGTCGTCCCTTTCAGTGGAAGGGAGCGCGGTAATATGGGGGGGAACCTGGCGATTCGGCGTCGATTCACCGCGCTACGGGCGTATGGTTCTGTTGTCGATGGTGCTCGAGGACGAGGCGCGTCACCGGGCGGAGCGGAAAATCCGCGCGGACTATCCTTCTCTGGCATCCGAGCTCATGACGGCAGCCCTTCCCTTGCCGGCGGAAACAGAAACCCGTCTCTATGAAGTCATGCCCTATCCTCGATACCCACGTTATTTTCGCCGGCATATATGGTAAGCGATTCTTCTGACAGCGACAGGACGTGAAGCGGATTGGCCGCGCGCGATTCTTATCAAGTGAACTAGCCCCGGCTCACAAGAACCGCTCCACTAATTTTCGCGTGTACAACAAAATCATTTCCCGTTCTTGTGACGTGAGGGGCGTATGACCGGCGTGATCCAACAGACGGGAGCAGAGCTTGATATAGGCAAATACGCTTGGCCTGACGCGGTAATAAATCTTGGCTTCTGTCATGGTTTGTTACACATGGGATTTAGAATCTACAATGGGTGACTGTAACCGATGCGGATTAGAAATCTATTAACAGAGACTTAAAATAAACTTATCCTCCAATAGGCATTCGAGCATTCGCGAGACACGGCGCCTCTAACGGGCCGATGAAAACCATATTTTTCGCTGTCCCTGAAAAACGTGATGCGTGAGTTGGGGAGAGCCATCAGAACGCCCGCAGGATGGTCAAAAAGGTCGTCCAGCGCGGACGCAGCGATACGAGTGGGCGAGGGCCACATCTTTTTTCCCCGCCCGCCCCCGCCTGCCGAGACAGGCTCTTTCCCATGGGGGTATGTGGAGCCTCGGAGGTTTCACGATGCGCTGAATAAAGCGCGTCACGTGTGTGAACGCCGCCGAGATAGCGAGGCGGCAGT
>JAJFBJ010000008.1 GCA_020697375.1 Nitrospira sp.
CCTTCTCTCGCCGATGGTCGGGTATTTCGTCGTTGGACTCACCAGCGGGCATTTAAGGAATATTGGAGTGAAACCTGTCGCCGAGTCGGGATTCACGATCTGCACTTCCACGACCTTCGGCATACGTTCGCGACAAGACTCCAGCGCATCGGGGTGGATTACGAGGTCCGCCAGGCGCTCCTTGGCCATCGCATGCCCGGCATGACGGCGAACTATTCACACGGAGGCCCCGAGTGGGATCGAAAGCTGAGATCCGCCGTGGAGGGACTCGAAAAAGCCTATCCGTTGTCCTATGGATTGTCCTATGAGCCTAAAGCAGCAGTGGGGAAAACTGCAGAAGTCTTTGATTTGGATGGTGAGTCGGCTGGGATTCGAACCCAGGACCCTCGCCTTAAAAGGGCGATGCTCTACCAACTGAGCTACCGACTCTCCCGCATACCTAGGACACATCGTCACTCGGGAACGTGACGGAGGGGAATCATACCACTGACGCTTGATAATCCGCTATGGCGAGAGACGCTTCGCAGAGGACATTCCGCATTTTACCGTGAACGATTGGGGCGCGCACGGCGGCCGGCCTTGAGCGGATGGTGGAGGATAATGGTTTCGTCCCGCCGCGAACCGGTGGAGATCATATCGATTCGGCACTCGGCCAACTCTTCGATCCTCGCGAGATAGCGCTTGGCCTCGGCAGGCAGATTCTTGTAACTCGTCACGCCCGTGGTCGGCGCACTCCAGCCGCGCACACGCTCATAGACCGGCTCGCAATTCGTCAACGCCAACAGATCTGACGGCATCTCACGGTGCAATTTTCCGTTCACCCGATACCCGGTGCAGACCTTGAGCTCTTTGCGCCCGTCCAGCACATCCAACTTGGTCACCGCCAGAGAGGCGAGCCCGTTGACGCGCGTAGCATGGCGGACCACCACACTATCGAACCAGCCGCAGCGCCGTGCCCGGCCTGTCGTCGCCCCAAATTCTTTTCCGCGCTCCTGCAGCCATCCGCCCACCTCGTCGGTCAATTCGGTCGGGAAGGGCCCGCTGCCGACACGCGTGGTATAGGCCTTCGTAATGCCCATCACCGCGTCGATTTTCGTGGGACCCACTCCGGTTCCGGTACAGGCTCCGCCGGCCGACGAACTCGAGGAGGTGACATAGGGGTAGGTTCCGAAATCGACGTCCAAATGGGTTCCCTGAGCCCCCTCGAACAATACCGTTTTTCCCGCATCGACGGCCCTATTCACGGCCACAGTCGTATCGATGATGTAACTCTTCAAGCGGTCGGCATAGCCCATGTACTGTTGATAGACCTTTTCCAGCTCGAAACAGTCCACCTTGTGGAGTTGTTCAAGCAGCCAATTGATATCAACCAGATTCTCTTCCAGCTTCTGCTTAAACAGCGAAGGATTCAGGAGGTCGCCCATGCGGATGCCGATTCGCGCCATTTTGTCGCCGTATGAAGGCCCGATCCCGCGCCCCGTCGTCCCGATTCGGCGTACGCCCTTGGATTGCTCGGACGCTTTATCGATGGCCTTATGATAGGGAAGAATCAGATGCGCCCGGTCGCTGACGGCAAAGTTCTTACCGATTTTCACGCCCTGCCCTTGCAGATGATCCATTTCTTCGATCAGGGCTCCGGGATCGACAACGACCCCGTTGCCGATGAGGCAGCGTGTCCCCCGATATAAAATCCCGGAAGGAATGAGATGGAAAATGAACGTATCCCGAGCATTGATGACCGTATGCCCGGCATTCGACCCGCCCTGATAGCGCACGACCATGTCGGCATCCTTGGCGAGGATATCGACAATCTTTCCTTTTCCTTCGTCGCCCCATTGGCTACCGATGATGACGAGATTCGCCATGGCTCTCTGCCTACGCTCCTTCTTTCCTCGCTGGACTCGCAAAAAAAGCCCTGACCTCGTATTGATCAGAGCCGGAAGGGGATCATGGTAGGATTCGCATTGGTATTTGTCAAGCAGGCTTTGCCGCGAGCGAGCACATTCCGATCGTCCGCGCTCTGCGAGCAAGAAGGACGCATGGGGTTCCGCTTCACAGCTGTTCTTGACTGACAAAAACCGGCCATGCTAAATTGCGGAGTTACATCTGCAGCCGATAACTTGTCTGTTCCCTTGTACATTAGGTAATTCGAGCTCGCGTGGGGCTGTGGCGCAGTTGGGAGCGCGCGTGAATGGCATTCACGAGGTCGCCGGTTCAATCCCGGCCAGCTCCACCAAAAATAAGGTTTGTCCGACCCAGTGCTTCGAGTGCGCGGAAATATTAAGATCTACGAATCGCTCTCTTGCTAGCCGCCTGTGTGACCGCCCGCGTTACAAGCCGCTGCGGACACCTCGCCGACTGCGTCACCCCTTACGATTAACGTTATAAATCCATGCTTCAGCTTGAATCCGTCCATAAGCAATTTGCAACGAAAGTCCTGCTCGATGGAGCGACCGCACACCTGCGTCCCGGCGCCCGCGTCGGCCTGGTCGGCCCGAACGGCGTCGGCAAAACGACCCTCTTCCGGATGATCCTTGGCGAGGAATCTCCCGACGAAGGCTCCATCCGCAAACGCCCTCGGCTCCGGATCGGGTACCTTCCGCAGGAATTGGAAACAATCGTCGGCAAAACGGTGCTTGATGCCGCTCACCGGGACCTGTATCCCGAGCATGAGGCCGAGCGCATTCTTTCCGGCTTGGGATTTTCTGAGGCGGATTTCGCGCGGCCGATCGAAAACCTCTCCGGCGGATACCGCATGCGGGTCGCCCTGGCGCACCTGTTGCTCTCGAATCCCGACGTGCTCATGCTGGACGAGCCGACGAACCACTTGGACAAGCCGACGCAGCGCTGGTTCGAGAGATTTTTACTCGATTCGAATCTCACGCTGTTGGTCATCAGTCACGACACAAAATTTCTGGACGGCATCGCTACCCACATCTGGGAACTCCGGGATCGGACCATTCAGGAATTCCGCGGCAACTATACGAAGTTTCAAGAATTACGCGCGGCCCGGGATGCACAAATCGAGTCCGCCGCCAATCGGCAGACCAAGGAGGTGGCCCGCGTCCAGAACTTCATCGATCGATTCCGTTATCAGGCAAATAAGGCCAAGCAGGTGCAGTCGCGCATCAAACAGCTGGACAAAGTAAAGCTGATCGAGCGCCAGCGTGACGCCAAACGCGTGCGCTTCAAGTTTCCCCTCCCTGCGGCGAGCGGCAGGCATGTCCTGGAGCTCAAGGGAGTCGCGAAGAGTTATGGAGAAAAGATCATTTATCGTTCCCTGGATTTCACGGTAGAACGAGGCCAGCGCGTGGCGTTGGTCGGCGAAAACGGAGCCGGCAAGAGCACGTTGCTCAAAATACTCGCCGGCGTACTGGCATTCGAAAAGGGGTCACGCCACGTGGGGCATGGGGTCAGCCTCCATTATTTCGCCCAGCATCAGGCGGAATCTCTCGATCCGGACGATACGATTTTAGAGTCGTTGGCCGAAGTGTCGGCGCAGGCGGAAACGAATTTTCTGCGCGGCATTGCCGGCGCGTTTTTATTTTCCGGTGACGACCAGAAGAAGCCGATCAAAGCGTTGAGCGGCGGTGAACGTAATCGCGTCGCCCTGGCTCGCATGCTGGTGGAGCCGGCCAACACCCTGCTGCTAGACGAACCGACCAATCACTTGGACCCGGCTTCCGTGGATATGCTGACTGACGCGCTCACCGATTTTCCCGGTACGATCGTGTTTATTTCACACGACCCAACGTTTCTGACCCGCGCCGCGACCCGAGTCGTGGAAGTTGATGACGGACAGGCAAAGAATTATTTCGGCGACTACGAATATTTTCTGTGGAAGAAGGCTCAGGAATTCGAATCGATCAAGGAAACGAGCGCGGAACTCAGCGCCGCCCAATCCGGCAAGTCGGCCGGCCCTACGAAAGCCATGGCGTCACAGTCACAACCGAAGTCTCACGGAGGGGAGCGGCGGGACCTCACCAAAACTCAGGCGCGGCTTGAGAAGCAGGTATCGCGTGCGGAAGCCGAGATTGCGGCAATGGAAACGAAGCTTCAGGCGCGCCAACAGGAATTGGCCGACCCGGCACTGTACCAGGACTTCAGCCGCTGGGGTGATTTGCAGCAAGAGCAGGAAATCTGGAAGAAAGAGCTGGAACGGTTGACGGCGCGCTGGGAATCGTTATCGGAGGAGCTGCAGGGAGTGCGGGAGAGATTGACTGCGGTCCGTTAGTCCGTGGACTTCAACGTCTCTTCAAGATAGTAGTACAGCCAGCGGTTCTTTTCTTTCGTCACTAAGTCATCCCATACCACCCCGATCAACATGCCCTTCTCCCATGGTTTGACCCAGGCCACGGTGGCGTTTAGCTTTTCCTGTTGCTCGACGCGATCGGGATCCAGGAATGCCAGCGATACCGTAACCTTGTCGCCGACGGGCAATGTGTCTTTGGAATGAAGCCCCGCCCCGATCTTGTTGACGTTGTTCAGCACGGCGGTAAATCCCTTGGCTCCGTTCTGAGGTGACACCAACGCCGACCCGGTCAGCGTCGCCCGGATATACTTCCGGCGTTCATTGGCACTTTCTGTTGAATCGGACCGGCCTGCCATGTGTACCTCGGCCATAAGTATAACCGTATAACCAGGTTTGTCCAGTACCTTTCTTCACCGATTTAAGGGATCCGGGGGCGGTAGTACCGTTTGCCTTGCAATGGAGCGGGAAGATGGCCTTGGTCGGTCTTGGCTGCAGGATCGTCGTGCACGTACCGATAGCCCTTTCCGTAACCGATCTCTTTCGTGAGCGAGGTCACCGCATTGCGGAGATGCAACGGCACCCCGAGGTTCCCATGCCGGCGTGCATCGTAAGCCGCTTCCTGCAGCCCTACGTAGGACGCGTTGTCCTTGGGCCGGGAGGCCAGATAGGTCGTGCCGTGGGCGAGATTGATTTGGGCTTCCGGGAGTCCCACGAATTCCACCGCCTGTGCCACGGCATTGGCCACAAGCAGGGCCATCGGCTCGGCATTGCCGATATCCTCCGAGGCAAAAATCACCATCCGCCTTGCGATGAACCGGGGGTTCTCCCCACCTTCCAGCATGCGCGCCAACCAGTAGAGTGCCCCGTCCGGATCGGAATCGCGCAGGCTCTTGATATAGGCCGACACCAGGTTGTAATGCTCTTCACCGGACTTATCGTAGCGAAGCGCTTTCTTGAGCAAGGCGGCTTCCAGCACCGGCTCATCGATTTTCCGTGAGCCATCAGGGCTCACAGGCGCCTGGCCTGCCACGAATTCCAATGCCGTCAAGAGGGTTCTGGCATCGCCATTGCCGAACGCAAGCATGTGTTTGCGGGCGAGAGGGTGCAACTCTACTCGCAGAGAGCCCAGTCCTCGTTCCACATCGGCGAGGGCACGATCCACAATCAAGCCGAGGGCTTCTTCAGTCAAGGGTTTCAATACCACCACGATGGATCGGGACAGCAGGGGAGCGATCAGTTCAAACGACGGATTCTCCGTGGTCGCCCCGATCAGCACAACCGTCCCCCGCTCGACATGTGGGAGAAAGGCATCCTGCTGGGCTTTATTGAACCGATGAATTTCATCGACGAAAAGTGTCGTCGCACGCCCCATGGCACGCCGCTGTTCCGCAGCCTTGATGATCTCCCGCAGCTCCGGAATGCCGCCGGTAACGGCTGAAAACGGCACGAAATGAGACGTTGTATGCCGGGCGACCAGACCTGCCAAGGTTGTTTTTCCACAGCCGGGCGGCCCCCAGAAAATAACGGAGGACAGTTCATCGCGCTCGATTGCTTTTCTCAACGGGCGATCCAGGCCCACGACTTCTTCCTGTCCGACAAGGTCATCGAAGTCTCGTGGGCGCATCCGTTCAGCCAGCGGCACCCTTCCGCGGCGAACCACTGCCTCGGGTGCTGCGAAAAGGTCTCCCGTCGCATTATCGGATGACATCACGATTCCCTGCTCGGACAATGAGCCGTATTCTAGCCGTCACTTGGTAAACAGCGCAAACGACCAACCGCCTCTCTTCCCGTTCTTGATTCTGATGGCGGGCAATGGTAAGTAGCCGTATGCCACCTTCTGGTAAAGGCCTCATCTTTGTGGTGTGACGCAAACGGAATTCGACTGGCCTACGACGATCAAGGCGCTGGTCTGCCGCTGGTGTTTCTCCACGCCTTCCCGCTGAATCGTTCGATGTGGGAACCTCAAATCGCCGGGCTATCCGGGCGATTCAGGACGATTGCGCTCGATCTGCGCGGCCATGGCGAATCGGATGCCCCGCTGTGGGCCTTTTCCCTCGACCACTTTGCCGACGATGTGTGCGCGCTGCTCGACCACCTCGCCCTTCCGCAGGCAGTCGTGGTCGGGTTATCGATGGGAGGCTATGTCAGTTTGGCCTTTTCCCGAAAATACGCGAACCGGATGAAGGGGTTGGTGTTGGCGGATACCAGAGCGCAAGCGGACAGCTCTGATGCAAAAAGAGGACGATTCCATCTGGCGCAAGCCGCTTACCACCAGGGCATCGACGCCGTCGCCGAAACTATGCTCCCAAAGCTTCTCGGGCCCACGTCACTGCGGACGAAACCGGACCTCGTCGAACTGGTGCGAAACACCATGCACAGCACACCGGTCAGCGGTATCATTGTGGACTTGATGGCGATGGCGGATCGCCCTGATTCCGTGTCTCATCTTCGCACCATCACCTGTCCTGCCCTCGTCATGGTAGGCCAGGAAGACAGCACGACGCCTTTGCTCGACGCCCAATTGATGGCCGCGGAAATCCACGGCGCTAGGCTGGCCGTCATTCCTGCTGCAGGCCATTTGAGCAACCTGGAACAACCGAGTATCTTTAATGATCTGGTGGGAGGTTTTGTCGAAGGATTGCGGTAATACAATGGTTCGGAGGACCTGCAACGTCTAACTTCCGTCCCGGACGCTGTTGCTGCGAATCAGTTTCAAGAACTCATCGCGTGTCTGCTGTTGGGTCCGAAATACGCCCAACATCGAGCTGCTCACGGCCAGTGTGTTTTGCTTTTCAACTCCGCGCATCATCATGCAAAGATGTCGCGCCTCCATCACAACCCCCACCCCGTGTGCATTCAATTTTTTCTTGAGAGTTTCGGCAATCTGCACCGTCAACCGTTCCTGAACCTGAAGGCGCCGGCTGAACGCGTCCACCACACGCGGAATCTTACTGAGTCCTACGACTTTTTTGTTGGGCAGGTAGCCCACATGGCATCTTCCAAAGAACGGCAAAAGATGGTGCTCGCACATGCTGAAGAAATCGATATCCTTGACGATCACCATTTCATCGTACTCGATGGGGAACAATGCCCCGTTGAGCAACTGGTCGATGTCCTGCCGATACCCTTGCGTCATGAAACGCAACGCTTTTGCGACACGCTGCGGGGTATTCATGAGGCCGTTGCGTCCCGGCTCCTCTCCCAACTGCAGGAGGAGGTTTCCCACCAATGCCTCGATCGGGTCCCCGACGCTCTTCGTTTCGTTTGGCGATAAGGTTTGCGACCGTTTGAGGCGTGATCTCGGAACCGCTTTAGCCATGCGTGCCCTCATCTTCTCTATGCCGGCTCTCCGCAGAACCGAAGTATTCGAAATAGTTATCGCGGGTTTCGATTACACCGACCTTTACCAACCGCCCGGTGGGAAGTTTGGCGACAAGGAGATCCCAAATGAGCCGTACCAGGTTTTCGCCTGTGGTGGTCCGGGTGGCAAACTCCGCATCCTGGTTCAAATCCCTATGGTCAAAGCGTTGCACGACTGTCCGATGGACCACCGCATCGAGTTCTCCCATATCGAGAATTTGATGTGTGACCGGGGCCATCTCGCCTTTGACGGACACAAATACCACATAGTTATGCCCATGTCCGTTCGGATTATTACATTTGCCGAACGTGGCGCAATTCTCCTCGGTCGAGAGATGATCGCTATGGAGACGGTGCGCCGCACAAAATCGATAACGGCGGGTGATCACTGCCTCAGACATCGAGAGGTCTTCCCCGAAGGATTCTCAGAATAAACAAGCCGGGAGTGCCCCCTCATAGAAAGGAGCCACTCCCGGCCAGCTGCTTCACTCAGGAAAAAAAACCGGCACCTCCGGCTGCGCATCAACCGGAAAGGTCTTATGCACTGAAAGAACTGCCGCAACCGCAAGTCGTCTTCGCCTGGGGATTTTTAATCGAAAATCCGGATCCTTGCAAGCTGTCGACATAATCAACTTCCGCGCCCTGAAGTAATGGCGCACTCTGCGAATCCATGATGACTTTCACGTCACCCTTTTCGATAACCGTGTCATCGTCGGCCATTTTTGACTCGAATGCCATCCCATATTGATACCCATGGCATCCTCCGCCGCGAACATAAATCCGCAAGCCGACTACGTCTTTTTCTTCGGTCATCAATTCTTTTATTTTTTGCTCTGCCATTTGTGTAATGACTACCATCGTTATCCTCCTCCTGATTACGTGATCCGTTCGTTGGCTTAGTCTACCATCTCTCTGCGGCTTACGGAAGGCCACTTCCGCTCTTCTCGGCTTCAGTCAATGACGCCGATGCGGGCGGCTCCCACTTGGTTTCGGGAACTCGAACCACGACATCACCCAGCACCCTCGCCTGGCACCCGAGCCGATGCCAGGGCTCGGACAGGGCTTCACGATCCAATAGATCCTGTTCGTCAAAATCTATTTCGGAAAGGTTGTCCCCGCCTATCTGCACTTCGACACGGCACGTCGTGCAGGAGGCGTTGCCGCCGCAATCATGGTTGAGCTCAAACCCCAGGGCCTTCGCCGCCTCCAGCAACGTAAGGTCCGCTTCAATCTCTCCGCTTTTTCCCCGGGGATGGAGAAAAGTCACTCGCGGCATCCGACCTCTCCTCTAGGCATTCGCGCCGGCTTCAGCTCGAACCGGTTTAAATGGACAGCGTTGCATTCGAATATGCTCCTCAAACTCCTGGCGGAACAACCGGAGACTGCTCTGCACCAACACCGCCGCGCCAGTCACGAGTGTGCAATATCCTGTTCCCTTCACAAAACCACAGAGCTGTAGCAAGGAATCGAGGTCCTTTGGGCTTCCCTCTCCGCGTTCGATCTTGTCGACCAACGTCGACAGATTGATCGTGCCCATCCGGCATGGAGGGCACTGACCGCAACTTTCTCCCTTGAAGAAATTGGAATATTTGAGAGTGGCCGCGACCATGCAGGTGGCATCATCAATCACGATGGTCCCGGCGGAGCCGAGCCCGGTTCCGGCTTTTTTGAGCGAATCGAAATCCATCGGGAGATCCAGCTCATCGGCCGTCACCATCGAAAAGGCAGGTCCGCCCGGAAACACAGCCTTGATCCTGCGCCCATTGGGAACACCACCACCGCATGTCTCGACGAGGTCCCTGATCGTGATTCCCATCGGCATTTCATACACGCCTGGCCTGTTCACGGCGCCGCTGAGTGAAAACAGCATGGTCCCGGGACATTTTTCCGTGCCCACCTCGGTAAACCAGGCGGCGCCGTTCTTGAGGATCAGCGGAATATTGCAGAGCGTCTCGACATTGTTCACCAAGGTCGGCTTACCGTAGAGTCCAAAATCGGTCGGATAGAACGGCGGCTTCTGCCGCGGCATTGCCGGACGTCCTTGCATCGACTCCAACATCGCCGTCTCTTCACCCGCCACATAGCTGCCATGGCCGGAGAACACTTCGAGATCGAGGTCGATTCCGGACCCAAGAATATTCTTCCCCAAGAGCCCGCGTTCCCGCGCGAGGGCGATTGCTTTCCTCAGGTTGGCTTCTTCCTCCTCATACTCATGATTCACATAGATGTAAGAGGCCTTGGCATTTACGGTTCGCGAGGCAATCAGACAGCCTTCAATCAACTGATGAGGGATATGCTTGAGAAGGTGACGGTCTTTGAAGGTGCCCGGTTCATGCTCTCCCGCATTGCAGACAAAATACCGGTCCTTCACACGATGGTGAAGCACCTTGTCCCACTTCGTGCCGGTAGGAAATCCAGCCCCTCCGCGGCCACGCAAACCGGCCTTTTTAATTTCGCCGACGATATCCTCAGGCGTGAGGTCTTTCAGGCACTTCCGCCAGGCTTCATATCCGCCGGTTCGGAGGTAGGGGTCGATTTCCCAGGGAGCCCCTTCAAATTTCTGCAACACCCTTGGTTGAAATAGGGTCACGGTCTTTCCCTTTCGGGGGCACGCCCCCAAGTTGACAGGAAGGTACTATAAGGCTGCCCTAAAGAGTCGTCAAGCCGAGTTCGCCTGATTAGGCCTGAATCTCAATCAGTTAGGGCTGATGGACCCATGATGAACCGGCCCAAAGACTCGGATGCTCTGCGGAGTTCAAGAAATCCCAATAAATGAAAATGGGGATTGGTCTTTCCCATGACCAACCCCCACGATTTCTGCCGCTCGTGCCGCTACTTTAAATGGCTTCCGGCTCCCATGAAAAACAACATGGGAACAGACAACAAAAAGTTGATGCGCGAGGCCATCAATGCCGTTTTTCCCCACTGAGCCATCTCCGGCGGAGTTGGAGTCCCCTGCGAAGCCGCAGTCACCGCCGCAATGATCTTCTTCTGGTTCGGCCAAATAATCCCATGAACATTTCCCATCATGATGATGCCGAGAAGACCGCCGATTCCCAGCGCGATGGCGCCCGTTCCTCCTTTTGAATAGAGGTACCCGTAGAGCACCACACCAGCCAAAACGGTCACTGTGGCGCCATGGCGAAACCAGTTCAAGGAAACGGGCATCAGTTTTGGAATCACGATGTTTTTTGTCGGCCCGTCCAGACTCTTGAGAAAGCCGGCATTGATGAGATTGAAGAAATACAGCAGTCCGATCCAGGTGATACCGGCCAGGAAGTGGATCCAGCGGATGATCAGACCGAACCAGTCGGCCTCCCCTGCTCCCACCCCGATCATGCCAAGATACACGACTATCAATCCGACAGTGAGCGCCAGCCCGACGCCCAATGTCTGATACGGATCTTCAAGAAATTTCATAGGTCCCCCAAACTGAAACGGTTTAATGCAATCGATATCACTACTGTAGGCCGTGCAGAATTGTCAAGCAACCTGCCCTCCAGCAATTTGTAAGAACTGCGGTTAACTCGTCAATAAACGATCGACAACCGCACAAAGTTCGCGAACCGCGCCGGCAGAGGCCTGAAGCGCCGCCCGTTCATCGGCTGTCAGATCATATTCGACGATGGATTCGCCCCCGTCGCGACCGAGCGTCACGGGGACGCCTACGATGACGTCCTTCAAACCATATTCTCCTTCGCAGAGCATGGCGCAGGGAACCACACGTTTCTCATCATTCATGATGGCTTCCACCATGTCGACAGCGGAGGCGGAGGGCGCATAGAATGCGCTGCCGGTCTTGAGCAATCCCACGATTTCGGCGCCGCCGTCCTGGGTGCGTTTGATCAACGCAGCAAGCCGTTCTTCAGACAGCCGATCCGTGATCGGTTCGCCGGCCACGGTGGTCTGTCGGACCAATGGCACCATCGTATCTCCATGCCCGCCCAGCACCATCGCCTGCACCTGAGTCCCCGGCACGTTCAAATCTTCAGCAACGAATGATCGCAAGCGCGCCGTATCGAGCACGCCCGCCATGCCGAGGACACGGGACTTCGGCAACTTGCTGGCTTGTCTTGCCACATGCACCATCGCGTCCAGCGGATTGGTCACAAGAAGGAGAATGATGTCCGGCGAACGAGTTACCAGTTCTCGTACCACCGTCCGCACGATTTTCGCATTCGTCATCAGAAGTTCATCCCGGCTCATCCCCGGCTTCCGGGGCATGCCCGAAGTAATGACCGCGACGGAGGATCCCGTCGTTTCTTCATACCCGTTCGTGCCGACGATGCGGGTGCTGTAGCCGCACACCGGTCCCGCCTGGGTAATATCCAACGCCTTGCCTTGCGGGACCCCAGGCACAATGTCGACCAGCACGACATCATACGTGTCTTTCTCTGCCAGCCGTTGCGCGACGGTCCCGCCGACGTTGCCCGCGCCCACTACCGTAATTTTCGGTCGCCCCATCATCTCACCTCGTGAAGCGTGAAGCGTGAAGCACGAAGTGCAGGGCCTCCCTTGCACCTCACCCTTTACCCCTCACTCTGTTCGTGTCCCGTCCATCCCCCGACTTTGAAATTGATCGTGCAGACGAAATTATCGCCGTCATAAAAATTCACCTTGATCTTCTTTTTTCCGTAGTTGGCCGCCAGGAAATCCTCCGGTGCATCTACCAATCCCTGGTAGCCGCCTGCGGGATATTCACCGAGTTCGTGGAACACGACGATCATGCCGGCTTTCACTTCCTGCAGAATTTTGGCGGTGCAACGAGGATAGATTTCCCAAAACTTGTTGTCGATGTCAGCCCGCGTCGGTTCCGGCCGATCCTCTCCAGGCTTGAAATCCCGATTGGCAAACTTGGCCTGTCGACGAACATAGGGATATTGATGACCGGTAAACAGTTTGTACAGCCATGGCGGCACGGTGGGTCGTGGTGATTGTTCGATCATCGCGGGTATGCTCCAATAGTGAGAAGATCCGGCCTTAGAATTGATTAGGCCGTCAGCCGATGGTAGATCCTCGGAAGCTTCTCCGGCAACCCCTCCACGCGATCAATCACCACAAACCGAACTTCCCCGTACATTCGACGCAGATAGGGGTCTGCCTGCTTGTCGATCGTAATACAGACCGGTTCAACCCCGTAGGCTCGGGCCTCCCGCAAAGCCATGCGCGTATCTTCCAGCGAATAGTCGTCCCTGTACCCGTCATCCAAGGGTCGGCCATCGCTCATCACCACCAGAATCCGGGTTTTCGCCGGCCGCGCCAAAAGCTTGCGCGTCGCATGTCGTATCGCGGCGCCGTCGCGGTTTTGCTGCAGTGGAGCCATTCCGCCCAGCTTGGCGCCTGCGCGCGCCGTCACGAGCTCATCGAACTCCTTCACAACGATGAAATCGACCTCATGCCGTCCCTGGCCCGAATAGCCGTACAAGGCGAATTGGTCTCCGATCGCTGCGACTGCTTCGCACAGGAGGACCAAGCTCTGCTTTTCAATGTCGATAATCCGCCGTCCCTCATCGACCTGGCGGCTGGTGGACCCGCTGAGATCCACCAAAAATGCCGCGGCCACATCACGTTCCCGTTTCTCGCGTCGCACGTAGATTCGTTCCGACGGCTCGATGCCGGCCGCGAGATCGGCAAACCGGCTGATGACCGCATCCATATCCACATCTTCACCGTCCAGCTGTCCGGCAAGACGCCGGAGCCCGGGAGGACGAAGGCCTTCGAAATAGCGCCTCAACAATCGGACTGTTCCCCGTTGTGCCGACAAGGTCTCCTCCACAAAATCAGACGATCCTTCGATCGCCTCACGCTCGACCACGCGGCACCAGTTCATCCGATAATCCTGAATGGCGGCATCCCATTCGCGGTAGCGAACGGCCCTTGTGACTCCAATAGGCTCTTCTTCAAGCCGCTTCCCTTCACCCTCCACTGCGAGGACGTCCTCCACGAGCGACGGCTGGCGACGGCCGGGGACCAGGGCGTCTAGCGAGGTCTGTTGAGAGCGAGCCGTTCCCCCTCCGGAGGGTTCCGTGGAATCACCGGCCAGGCCGGCGCCGCCTTCGCTATCGCCTTGACCGGAGGCCGACGCCTGTTCGGAGGACGATTCAGTGCGGTCCCGCACCAGATCTGGATCCATCGTCCCACGATAGTCCCAATTTTCCATCGGGCGGTAGGTGTCCGAGAGGTTCTCTGAGGCTCTCGGGGCGGGAATCGACGGCTCTTGCGTATCCGCCTCATCCTGCTTCGGAATCGCTTCGCGCCTGACGGCCAGCAGCTCGTCCATGCGCGTATAGAGACGGTCGGCCAATCGTACGGCTTCTTCAGCGGTCGCCGATGGGTGGAAAATCGCACGGCAAAGCGTCCAAAGTTGATCGACTTCGCTCTTCACCACTTCGTGAACTGGAACGGACGGGTCATCGGCGGTTGACCGCAGAAGAAGTTGATCGACGACCAATTCGCGGACGGTCATGCCATGAGACAGGCTCCGAACCGTCACGGCATCTTTGGCGATCAGGGATAGATCGCGGCTCAGCCCTGGATATTCAGCCCGCAACAGATACTCGACCCGTGCATCCTCGACCAGGGCCCAAAGATCACGAATCAACCCCGGTTGCGGATATCGCGCAAATACCTCGCCCAATGTCCGAGACTGCTGAAAGGATGGCCGTCCATATCGCCGTTCGAGATCTTCGACGAGATCCTGCAATCGAGCGACGTGCAGGTCGAATGTGCCGAACTCCAGGTGACCGGCCTCATGTGCGGCCATCACCATATATAAACGCACATTTTCGTCGAACGTCGGATAGCGCCGGACAATTGACGGCAACCCGATGCTTCGCCCGTCTTCACTCACCGACCCCCGAACCATCGGCTGGCCTGATTCGAGTGAATCCGGCACATCGTGAACGCGGAGGTCACGCCCGCACAGTGCCTGCGCAAAGAGCTTGACGCGCCGGGCAATCTGTCGCAGCGGCACGCCGCTCAAGGCCTGAGTCAAGGCGCCCAAGGCCTTCTCCGTTTCCATGGCAAAGTAAGCCCGACCTGCCTCCAAGTTGTACTCCAGCACCTCCATGCCGGAGGCAAACCACGATTGAAATTTCTGCGAAGCTTCTTCACCGGAGCCGATGACAGCCACGATCTCCGGGCCACGCCTGATATAGGCGAGCGCCGTCAGGGCATCGCGTTCTGCGACCAGCAGACCGTACCGAAGCATCTGAATGCGCCACTCCTCAGTGGGAAGCCGCCGGAGAATCATGGGCGCTTCGGACAGGGCCGCAATGCCTGCTTCCGGCGACCGCTCCGCCATTTGGTCCCCTAACCGGATCACATGGTGGCGATGGACCTGTTCCGGAATATCGCCCAAAATGGCAGGACTCGTTCTGAAGAACTCCAGCGCGCCCAGGTAATCCGGTTTCCCAAGACTATTCTCGACAACCAGCTTCATCCCGAACTGTACCCAGGAACGGACGCCGTCAAGAGACAAGACGCCGACGATCGAGGGAATCTGCCGGATATATTCAACGGCCAAGGCAAAATCAATATCCGCCAGCTCACAGGCCAGGTCCGTCCATGTGGGCCAGTCCTCCGCGGGCAACCGGCCGAGGATCTCCGGTGCGATCCGGATGAATTCCACCGCCACATTGGCATTGCGATCCGCCAGTTCCAGGCCGGATTTCAACACGGTCGCCCTTTGCGAAGGATCGAGCAGGGCCAGCAGCAGAGGACTCTCCTTGAAAAACCTCAATGCCAGAGCTCCCGAGTCGGCTGCAATCGCCACACCCAAGTCAAGCCACAGAAGGACCTCCCCGAGCACTCTGCGGCGTTTCAGATCCGGCAATGCCTCAATGGCAGCCCTGGCGGCTTTAGGCGCCTGCTCGGTCAGCTCCTCGAGCAAGAGCAGCAAACCCTCAACGGCATCCGGTCTGCTTGCCGAGGAGGCGACCGCATCGACCAGAGCCTTGGCGGAATCCGGTCCGAGTTGCTCAGCCAAACGATCTATAAGTTGCGGATGAGAGTGTCCTGCCGTCATAGATGCCCAGTCTCTTGGAAAGGAAGTTGTGGATTGTAAAGGACACAATTTCGCTTGTAAACTGTGCAGTCGGGACAAGCACTCGTCGAGTGCGACCGACTGTTCATGGCGCCGGTGTGCAGCGGGAGACGAGATGGCCGAGCCGAGTAAAAAGAGCCTCGACAAGATGTGGAAGTATGCAAAGGGCTTCGCGGAGAAGAGCGGCACGACCATGCATCCGAATCCCGCCGTCACCGACGCTGTCGTGCAGGGACTCGCGGCCCACATCGACGAATTGGGCAAACCCCTGTGCCCCTGTAACTTTTATCCGGATAAACAAGCCGAAGCCAAATTGCGGCGCTGGATGTGCGCTTGTGACGAGATGCAGATCTATAAGTATTGCCATTGTCTCCTCTTCGTCCGGGAAGACGGCATGCCGATCACCGAGTATCTGCCTGAAGATCACGAGGGCCGCCAATGCTACGGCGTGATTACCGACCCGACGCCTGATAAGGGCCGGGCCCTCCGGCACAAGGCGCTTCCGATGGCGCCGGAAGAGACCGAGCCGCCCGCAGGTTCCGATCAAGCCTCACAGCCGTGAAACTCCATTCGCGGCCGGATCACAACATTTTCTCATTCCTGATCTCAGCTCTATTCCTCGGATTGAATCTATTATCCAGCGGCTGCCTCAGCACCATGGAACCGATTGATCCAAGGTCATTGCCGGTCGACAGCGCTACGGCAAAACGACTACAGAACCATGTGGCGTTCCTGGCCGACCCGGAAAGAGCAGGTCGCAAACCTGGATCGCCGGGCAATCGTCAGGCGGCCCAATACATTGAAGACCAGTTTCGAGCTGCTGGACTCCAACCGCTTCCTTCTCTTGGCGGCTATCGGCAGGAGATCTCGCCCCGGATCGGAGAGAACCTCATCGGCATCGTACCGGCGTCCGCGCAACCAGGACCCGAACGATGGATTTTGGTCGGCGCGCACTATGACCATATCGGCGGCCCCTACCTCGGCGCGGATGACAATGCTTCCTCAGTTGCCATTCTGATCGAAACCGCCCGACGGACGGCCGCCCTGTCTGCTAGCTCCGTTTTATTCGTGGCCTTTAACAGCGAGGAATCTCCCTATTTCGGTACCGCGGTGATGGGATCGCAATTTTTCTTCCATCACCTGCCGGCGGAAATTGGGAGCGCAGATCGTATCCAGGCCGTGATCATCATGGACCTGATGGGCGGGGTGCAATGGGCGCCGCTGAAACATACCGTCTTTGCAACAGGAGCGGAAAAGAGTCCTGAGCTCTACCGGCTGGTCAAGGAGACCACCGCGCCATCGCTCACAATCCTTCCGGTAGGCATTCATTTGGTCGAAGAAATTCCTGATTACGGCCACAAAGCCTTCAGTGACTACGATGTCTTCCGCAACCATGCCGTACCGTTTCTCTTCCTCTCGGCCGGTCGCACCCCCCGGTACCACAAACCAGAAGATGTGGCCGACAGCCTGTATTACGAACGAATGGCCGCCACCGTCGAGTGGCTCAACCGCCTCACTTCCATCATGGGTCGGGACGAAGCGCCCTATACCTTCGACGCGAATCGCCTGGAGTTTGCAGACGAGGTGGCTGCGTTTCGAATGATCGTCGAACAGGCCACGCATGAAGGCAAGCTGATACCCGGCACGTCGCGATGGTCCTTGCACGAATTAAAGAAGGATGGGGAGTGGCTGCGTTCCGTCGACATCTCATCGCCGACAGCGCAACAACTTGAGCGACTGGAACGGATCTCGATCCGTGTTCAATGTCTTATGGCCGACTATTCGGGCTGCTTCATGCTCTGACTCCGGCAGCCCATAGGCAATCCACCAATTGTTCATTGAAGAACGTGGATCATGGATCTATTGGGGCCCCGCGCTACTGCCAGCCGACGGTTTCGTACCCTTTTTCTTTCAAGCAGCGTTCCACAAATGCCGCGTAATCCTGCTTCGGTTCCAGCGTCTTATAGCTACCGGCGAGCAGACCCAGGATACCACCGACCGCGCCGCCGGCTGCTGCTCCCAGCGCGATACCCGTAGGGCCGCCGATCAACCCGGTGGAGGCCCCCACTGCCGCTCCGCCTATAATGCCCAGCGCGGCGCCGGCGCCCGCATTGCCGCTTCGGTTGGTCCCATGATGCAGACCGGCGCGCTCAGCTTTCAGGCCGCAGACCGCCGAGTCGCGCTCAGCCGCATCCTTACCATACAGTTGCAGCTGAGTGTTGGATTTGAGAATAGGTTCGGGACCGGCGCAAGCCACCAGGCCGGTGATGATGAGGATGGCCAGCACGTTGGACGGTCGATCAGCCTTCATTCGCGCGTCTCGGTATCTTGATAGCAGGTCGGACGATCCAGCCGATCCGACTTGCGGCGCGCCGTCATTGCCATCCGGCCACCTCGTATCCTTTTTCCTGCAGGCAGCGATTCACAATGTTCACATAGGCCTGACTCGGCTGTGATCCGGACGAGAACAGGCCGCTCAGCAGACCCCACATGGCGCCGCTGACTGCGCCGACCGCCGCGCCGATACCGGAACTGCCCGTGATTGCCCCGCCCACCGCGCCACCGGCTGCTCCCATCCCGGCGCCGACTGCCGTACCAGTCGCGACTTGCGTCCCTTTTCCGGAGCTTTCGCTGGCCCCCGCCGCTTCGGCTTGTTCCCGACAGTGTGTGATGTCCGCCTCGGCCTGCTTCTGACCCGCCTGCTCATACTGTTGGTTGGAATGGAGAATCGGCTGTGGCCCCGCGCATCCAGAGGATAGGATGAGGAGGCAGACGGTAAGGTTTCGGAATCCGGTTCTGCAGGATGACATTGCCGGCTATCTCCTTCATTCGGCCTGAAGTCGCTGGAACAGCTGTTCGGCGGATCGCCCCTTCACAAACACGCGTTTTTTCCTGCCTGTCATCCCGCTCAGGATTTGTACCGCGCCGAGCGGCACATCACATTGCCGGGCGAGGAAGCGGCGCAACTCGGCATTGGCGGCTCCGTCGGCCGGTGGCGCTGCTACCCGGATCTTGAGCGCCTCGCCATGGAGCCCCACGCATTCGGAACGGGAGGCTTTCGGTTGGACATGAACCGAAACGGAGGCTCCTCCTGCCATCGTGCGAACGACTCGTTCCCAAGCTTCGCCCTGGTTATGCCGGGAAGAATCAAAGCTGGTCATGGGATGTCCTGCTGAAGTAGTCACATCGTGTCGAGCGACACGGTTGCTCAGAAAATCGCCTTCACGACTTCAACGATGCTGCGGAGCATGTCCGGATCATCGGTCATTGGGCTGGCAAGGGCGACCTCGCAGGCCTGATCGGCTGGAACGCCCTGCTTGATCAATGTTGCCGCATAGATCAATAGTCTGGTGCTGACACCTTCTTCCAGCCCGTGATTCTTCAGGTTTCTGACCTTTTGGGCAACCTTGACGAGCCGCTGCGCAATATCGGCGCTCACACCGGCTTCTTGAGCAACCACCCGTCCTTCGATCTCCGGAAGCGGGTAGTCGAACTCAATCGCCATAAAGCGCTGCTTGGTACTCTGCTTGAGGTCTTTCAGAATGCTCTGGTAGCCGGGATTGTAGGAAATGACCAGCATGAATTCTTCGACCGCTTCGATGATTTGTCCTTTTTTTTCGATCGTGAGGAGCCGCCGGTCATCACTCAGGGGATGAATGATGACGGTCGTGTCTTTCCGCGCTTCGACAATTTCATCCAGATAGACAATGGCGCCCTGCTTGACGCCGAGAGTGAGCGGACCATCCATCCACAGCGTCTCCTGGCCTTTCAACAGATAACGGCCCACGAGATCGGATGCCGTCAGGTCTTCATGGCAAGCTACGGTAATGAGAGGGCGACCCAGGCGATGGGCCATGTACCGCACGAATCGGGTTTTGCCGCAGCCGGTCGGTCCTTTGAGCATCACCGGCATACGGTTCCGCGCTGCAATTGTAAAAAGCCCGACTTCGCCACGAACCTCGGCGTAAAACGGCTCCCGCTCGATCCGATATCGATCTATTTCAAGCTCCTGCCCCTTTGGAGCAGCTGATTGCCCCACGTTCATTCCGACATCCCTCCGTTGCAACGAATGGTCCGCACGATTCGCCACGATAAACGGAAACCAGCCGGAAGTTCAAGTTGCCTGCGCAATGGAACAAGCACCCACGCATTCCCGGCGGTCTTCAGGCGACCTTCGAACCGTCGAGAACCTCTCGAACCTTTTGAGCCAGCGTGCTGGGTGTGAAAGGCTTCTGGAGGAAGGAGTGCTCGGTGTCGACACCTCCCTTTGAAAAGGCGGGATGATCCGGGTAACCGGACATATACAGCACTTTGACTTCCGGACGAACCGTCGCCAGTTTTTCGGCGACCTCCGGACCGCTCATCTGCGGCATGACCACGTCGGTGAGCAGCAAATGGATCGGGCCCAGATGCTTGGCTCCGGTCAGCAGAGCTTCGATTCCATGCCTAGCCTCCAATACCGTATAGCCGTGCAACCGCAGCGTTTCATTCACGAGCCGGCGAACACCCGGTTCATCTTCTACCAGCAATACCGTCTCACGCCCTCTGATCGAGTCGCCGCCGGCCACGAGCGATTCGGTTTCCTGGCTGACACCATCGGCGCGCGGAAAGAAAATAGTGAATGTGGCGCCGCGTCCCGGCTTGCTTTCCACCTCGATGAAGCCGCCGCTCTGCTTGACGATTCCGTAGACGGTCGAAAGACCGAGTCCCGTCCCCTTGCCTTTTTCCTTCGTGGTGAAGAATGGTTCGAAAATATGAGACTGCGTGTCCTCGTCCATCCCGTGCCCGGTGTCGCGAACGATCAGGGCCACATAGGAACCGGGATCGGCTCCCATCGGCGGCCGGTTCCTGAGCTGTCCGAACTGCAGGTTGGTGGTTTCGACCGTCAGACGCCCACCGCTCGGCATGGCATCGCGCGCATTGACCGCAAGATTCATGATCACTTGCTCGACTTGCCCGGAATCGGCTTTCAGTTGTCCCAGGTCCGGATCCAAAACCGTGCAGAGCTCGACGATGTCTTCGCCCAGCAGCCGCCGCAGCATTCCTTCCATATTATGGATGACGGCATTCAGATCCAATACTTTGGGCGCAATGAATTGCCGGCGGCTGAACGCGAGCAATTGCCCCGTGAGACCGGATGCGCGATCCGCGGCCTTTTTCACTTCTTCCAATTCCTTCCGAAACTGGTCTGTCGGAGCCAATCGACTCAACACCAATTCGCTATAGCCTCGGATGACGGTCAACATGTTGTTGAAATCGTGAGCCACCCCGCCCGCCAGCCGTCCGACCGCCTCCATCTTCTGGGACTGCTGGAGCTGCGCCTCCGTCAGCCGCAGAGCGTCCTCAGCCCGGGCTCGTTCGCCGAACTGTCCGATTTTCAGTCCCACATCGGCGACCATTTTCAGCAGCTGTTCATCGGGCTCCTTGATCTCGCGCCGGAACAATTCAATGACGCCTTCGACTTCCGTGCCCACTCGAACCGGAAACCCGAAAGCGCCGTGCAATCCCTCCTTCAACGCCGCTTCACTCCGAGGGAAATTCGGCTCCCGGACGACATCCATGACCCAAGTGGGTTGCCCGACCTGCCAGATCCGTCCGGGAAGTCCCATGCCGATTGCAAACGCATGCTGCCACGTGGCCCGGACAAATTCCTGGGCGTTCAAATCGGGTGATTCCCAGACTTCGAGGCATCGCAGCACATTGCTTTGGCGATCCAATCGCCAGAACACGCCCAACTCCCACTCCAGGCTTTCACAGATGGCCTGTAAGATTTTTGGGCCGGCCTCTTCCAAAGTCCGAGACTCCGCCAGTACCCGCGTCACGGCATACTGAGAGGCGAGTTGGCGCTCCGTCCGCTTCCGGGCGGTGATATCCCGCACGAAGGCGCTGAAGATATAGGCATCCCCGAGCCTGGCTGGGGAAATGGTGATCTCGACGGGAAACTCATGGCCATCACGATGACAGGCAAGCATCTCAATCCGACGGTTGAGAAGGGCTCCCTCCCCCGTGTCCAAGAAATGACGCAACCCTTGCTCATGTGCTTGCCGGTCGCGAAGAGGGATCACTGTTTCGGACACACGATGTCCGAGGGCTTCCTCCCGTTGCCAGCCGAAGATGTTCACCGCTTGTGCATTCCAATCCGTAATGATGCCGGCCGCATCCATGGAAATGACCGCGTCCAACGCCGTATCGACGATGACCCGGTTTCGTTCCTGGCTTTGCAACAGCGCCGCCTCCGCCGCACGAGCCCATTGGCTTTCTTGTTGCGCCTGCCGGTATTCACAGCGCAGCCGCCCGGTGGCCCAAAGCAGCAAGCCCACCATCGGCAACCACACCACCGCGCCGGCCATTCCAAGTTTCCACATCATGGCTCGGATCGGCCGCAAGATGACGTCGCGATCCATCTGCACGAGAATGGTCCATTGCAGACCCGGATAGTCGCTATAGCCTTTTGTTTGCGCATAGCCGGTCACCGCCGAGACGCGCCGCCTCGCATGCTCTTCTTCGACGTACCCCCGCTTTCCGGACTCGCTCAGCGCCACCGACGGCACTCCGACCTGTTTCAAATTGACTCGATCGGTCTCAGGGAAGGCTGAATCCACAAATACCACGCCTTCTTTGGTCAAAAACTGATACTCGAAATGCCCTGTTACCCCCTCGCTGTGCTGGATCCTTCGAATGGTTTCGATGAGGACGTTTTCGAGCATCGGGAGCCCCACGCGGGTCGTCACGGCACCGGTAAACTTGCCCTTCGCATCAACGATCGGCGACGTAAACGCGATGGATTCGATCCTGTGATCCGGTTCGAGGGTTTTGACTTCATCGACCCGGACGGCGCCCGTCTGCCGTACCCCTTCAAACCATCCGCTCCGGCCATAGTCCTGGCCGATAAGAGATGGGTCGGTCGCGGTGACCATACGCCCCTGAGCGTCCGCGATCCCCATCCACAAATAGACGGAACCATGGGTTTCTTCCATCCATTGCAGGTATTCGTCGAGGTACTTCTTGTCGGACAATCGAGCAGAGAACGCACGCGCCATCATACGGATGTCACCGTGGCGTTCGAAGAGCAGCCGGTCAACCTTGTCTGCGATCTCAGATGCCGCGAGGGTTAAATTTTCTCCGGTCGATTCAACCAGTCGCACTTCGATCGATCGCAGCATGACGACACCGATGATGAAGGCCACAATGGTCATGCCCACGATCAACAAGGGCAACCAGGGATAAGAACGCCGCGCTGAACCTGCAGGAAAAGAGGCAGCCATGATCAGGACTCCGTCACTATATAATTGGGCAACAAGTGCGCAGGACGATACCACCGCTTCGACCGAGCCAGACTCGGTAGGCCGGAATCGTCCATCGTGTTGATCCAACATGCCCCTTTGGCGCGAGCTTGGCGACAGAATTCACGAAAGATAAACGAAGCCAGTCCCGGCATATCACGATCAGCCACTTCCAATAACACGCAGAACACCGACGGGTTTAACCACAGCCCCAGCGTATACGCGCGGATGCGGCCGGCCACCCGAACGACGGCTCCGGTCAGTCCAAGCTCATCGGGATAGGCCAATGCCGTCTCATGGGCTCCGATGGCATCCAGTAACAACGCCTGCCCCCAGTCACTCTCTCCTGTCCGCCGCTTCTGTTCGCTCCATTCGTGCAAGAGACTGAGGCAGGCCTCGCGATCACCCGGATCGTAGGAGGAGAGCACTCCACCATGTTCACGGGTGAATCGGTTGCAAGCCGCGCGCTGAGATTTATAGCATTCGCCCGTTAAGTCGGCCATGTCAGCCGCAGGGTAGAGGTAGTCGGCATCTCTGGTCGTCACGCGGTAACCCAGCGCACGGACTTCATCCACACAAGCCTCCGGAACATTCTCTACCCTCGTCACCCTGGACATGCCGTTTCGCTCCCGCATGAAACGAAAGGCGGCAGCCAGCGGCTCCTTGAGCAAGCCGCGGCCCAGCGGAGGCATGGCCATAAACAAGCCGTCCGATGATTCGGCGAATAGACAGAGGTGACGCTCAATTTCGATCCATGAGTAGTTCAACAGATGCCGCCAGATATAGTGGTAGGCGAAGGAAGCCGCGGCGAGAGGGATGACATGACGGCTCGCGCCGACGGCAAGCGCGGCTTCCAGGCGCGAGCGGTCCTGAAGCGCAAGGGGCTGGGGGATTAATGGAACCTCGCCCTGCTGCACCTGTCCGGTCAGCCGGTCGAGAGACCGCAACAGGATCACATCATCTTGGTAGCGTCCGATGAAACTGGGATTGCGTGCGATTGTGGCCATCGCGGCATCCTGTTCGAGCCATCGTGCGATGTCGTCCGCCGCCCTGTCGATCGCAGCCGGTACGGTTTCACGCATGTATGGACATTTGGTATCCCACCCGAGCACCACATGAGCATGTGCGGCATCCCACATCAGTGCAAACGGATATAAACGGCAGTCCAAGGGACGGGTATCATAGATACGACAATGCGAGGTCGTGCTGTCGAACGCCGGACAGATATACCCTTCACCGGCCGGATTCGGCACCAGATCGATGTGGGCTCCCTCCATATTCGAGAAGTGTTCCCGGGCAACACCTGCCGCGATCGCCTGTTGAATTTCCTCTGCCGTGAAAAACGGCCGCAAGAAACTGTCGCGCTCGGGAAACCGGCAACAGACATCGCACTGTAGACAGGTCGCACTCGGAACGATTTGTAGCGGAGAGCCTGCCATGGACCGCGAAGGAATGGTGAGCGAAACTGAAACGATTGGCCTCGCCATGAGATGTGCCGCGCATTGTAACATTAACCGGCAACCTCGTCCTACTGCCCGAATATGTGAACCGGTTGTCCACTCGCTGACATCTTCCGAGAAGCCGCCGGAAGAGCCGCGTGCTCCGACTTGTACGGATGCAAGAGCCCATGGTACGATTTGCTCCACCTCGAATCCAACCGCGCGTGCGCGGCATGTGATCGCGCTACAAGCCTCGAGGATATGGCATTGACACTTCCACAATATTCACGTGAACCGTTGAGCTCCGACGAAGCCCGCCGACGCTGTCTCGCAATCCGTGATGCCCTCGTTCGAGCCGGAGTCTTCGGCCTTGCCGGGACAGAAGACGGAACGGCCTCATCCGGGTCGGCGATGTTATCGCCACGGTTCCGCCTGGCCCCGACAGCTTTTTCCCTCTCACCTTCCGACGTGGCCTTCTTTCATCATTTAGGACAGGACCTTCTGGCCTTCTACCGGGCCCTGAACCGCCTCTATCAAGACAGTACACGCGGAATCCAGCCGCCGTGGGTCGCCGCCTATCTCGACCAAGGCAAGCCTGAGTCCCTGGTCGCCTACGGCCGGATGAACCGCTTTCGGAACGTTCTTCCCGGCATCATCCGACCGGACGTCATTCCAACCAGCGACGGCATGGTCATTACGGAGCTCGATTCCGTTCCCGGGGGAATCGGGTTGACCGGCTGTTTGACCCGCGCCTATGACGACCAGAGCGAATTCGACCATCCCCCCTCGGACGCACCGGCCGAGCGTTCTCCTTTGATAGCCGGTCGCGACGGCATGCTGCAGGGATTCGCTGCCATGGTGCGCGCCCAACAGGGCGACCTGGAAGGTTGCCTCGCGATCGTCGTTTCCGAAGAGGCCAAAGACTACCGCTCGGAAATGGAATGGATGGCGCGGCGCCTGCGCGAAATCGGTTGTCAGGCTTTCTGCGTCGAGCCGAGGGAGATTCATTTTTCAGAAGAAGGACTGTTCCTGCAGGAACCGGCGGGACCGCGGGCGATCGGGCTGATTTATCGTTTCTTCGAACTCTTCGATCTGAAGAATATCCCCAAATCTGAACTCGTCATGTACGCCGCCAAAAAAGGCCGGGTCGCCGTCACGCCGCCTTACAAGCCCGCGCTCGAAGAAAAACTGGCGTTCGCCCTGTTCCACCATCCGGAGCTTGCTCCCTTCTGGGAACAGACATTGGGTGCTGAGACGAATCTAAGCCTGCGGCGATTGCTGCCACGAACCTGGATCCTCGATCCCAGTCCGGTGCCCCCCACGGCGGTCATCCCGAACCTCGCGATAGGTAGCCGGGCATTGTCGGACTTTCGCCGCCTGGCCCAGACCACACAGAAGGAACGGCAACTGGTGGTCAAACCGTCCGGGTTTTCGGAGCTGGCCTGGGGTAGCCGCGGCGTGTCCATCGGGCATGATCTGCCGCAAATCGAGTGGGCCGCTACCTTGGAACAGGCGCTTCAAGCCTTTCCGGCAAGTCCCTATGTGCTGCAGGAGTTTCACAAGGGCCGCCTGTTCGAGTCCGCTTATCTCGACGAGAACAGTGATACGCTGTTGCAGATGTCCGGCCGCGCCCGCTTGTCGCCCTACTATTTTGTCGTCGGCGACAAGGCAGAACTCGGCGGAATCCTCGCCACCATCTGTCCGGCGAACAAGAAAATCATCCACGGCATGGTCGATGCCATAATGGCACCCTGTGCGGTCGCGCCGGACATCCGCCCATGAGGAAATGTTGATGACTGTCGCAGTACAAGCACCGCCCATCATCGCAATCTCCCGGCAATTTCATCGTAGGTGCTCATGGCACTGACGCTGTATCATGTCCAATGGTGTCCGGACTGTGCCCTTGTCCGCGATCGGCTGAGTGAATTGAACGTTTCTTATGATGCCGTCGTCGTTCCTGATTTTCGCCCCATGCGCAAGCAAGTCTATGAGGTGTCCGGCCAATATTATGTCCCGGTGTTGAAAGATGGGGACACCGTCCTGACGGAAACTCACGACATTCTCGCCCACCTCCAGGCTCATTACGACAAGGCTCAACCGTGAGGGCTGGCCCGGGACCGTCCGCCCAGCGCTCTGGATGGCGGACCGATCCCCCAGCCTCACAGGCGTCGGTCTGCAGGGCTCGACATGCCAATGGTCGGTTGAACGACCATTTCGACATTTACACAAGCAGAACCATGTATCAATGAGAGACAACAGGCAGAGCGCCCGAAGATTGATCGCAGAAGTCGTCGTCGAGGCCTAGGCATGTGAGGAGATGGCGGCTACGTCATCTGTACGTTTGAGTCTGAGCACCTTGAGAACAATCCGGCTGGTTTTTTAGCCTGCCGGACCAGCATAAGCGAAAGGATAGAGACGTGGAGGATTGGAGACGCATTCTGGCTCAGAGCGTGGTGAAGCCGAAGGACCTGGCTGACCGACTCGGTGTCGATCAAAAAGAAATCGAAGACATCGTGGGGGAGTACCCCATGCGGATCACTCCGACCGTGTTGGCCACGATCAAGGAGAAGGGTGATGCCATTTGGAAACAAGTCGTCCCGGATCGCGAGGAAATGGCGGATGTCGACGCCGAGCATGATCCACTCGAAGAGGATTTAATGAGCCCTGTGCCCCATCTGGTCCATCGCTATCCCGACCGTGTCCTCTTGATGGTCACCAACCAGTGCCCCATCTATTGCCGTTTCTGCACCCGCAAGCGGTTGGTCGGGAAACCAGGTTTCCTCAAAAAAGGCGAACTGGACCGGGCGATCGCGTATCTGCGCGAACATCAGGAAGTACGCGATGTGATCCTGTCGGGGGGAGACCCGTTGTTGCTGCCGGACCACCTGCTGGAACGGATACTCAAGTCACTCCGGACCATTCCGCACTTAGAACTGATTCGAATCGGCACGAGAGTGCCGGGCAGCCTGCCCGAGCGCATCACGCCCAAACTGTGCGAACTCGTCAAAAAATACCATCCGCTCTACATGAATCTGCATTTCAATCACCCGGACGAGCTCACACCAGAAGTGAAGCGGGCCTGCGGAATGTTGGCGGACGCCGGGATTCCACTCGGCGCCCAGACTGTATTGCTGAAGGGAGTCAATGACGATCCTGAAATCATGAAGCGGCTGGTGCATCAGTTATTGCTGGCACGTGTCAAGCCATACTATCTGTATCAGGCAGACTTGACCAAGGGAACGAATCATTTCCGGACTTCGGTGGAAACAGGGTTACGGATCATCAAGGCACTGCAAGGCCATACCAGCGGCATGGCGGTCCCTCATTTTGTGATCGATGCACCGGGAGGTGGAGGCAAGATTCCGCTGCTCCCGTCGGACTATCTGGTCGACCTTGATGAAGATGGAGCCGTGCTGAGAAACTACGAAAACAAAACGTACCACTATCCCCAGCCGGGACCAAGCCAGGGACGCGAGTTGCCGATGGTCGGCGCCCATCCGTCCTGGGCCTCGGCGGGAAACGGTTGCGACGGAGGGATGGATAACCTGTGACAAAGGCCGGTTCTTTGAAGGGAATTCTGCCCTACCAGCAGATCGCCCAACTGATTGCGCGTGGAGTCGTCACATCGGACAGTCCGATTGAAGACCGGCAGATTCAGCCGGCAAGCCTGGACTTGCGGCTTGGCAAAAAAGCCTACCGGTTGATCAGCAGCTTCCTGCCCGAGTTGTCTCCCATCAGCAGCCGACTCGATGTCCTGGATTTTTATCAGTCCGACCTCGTCATGTACGAAATGGATCTCACGCCGGGCGCCATTCTCGAAAAGGGCCATGTGTATCTGGTCCCCCTCCTGGAGCATCTGCATCTCCCTGCGACCATCCGCGCGAGAGCCAATCCGAAAAGCACCACCGGCCGGCTGGACGTCTTCACCCGGGTCGTCACCGATCTGAATGCCGGCTTCGACGAAATAAGGGCCGGCTACCGGGGTCCGCTCTACTTGGAAGTGGTGCCGCGCTCGTTTGCCATCAAGGTGCGAACGGGTGACTCGCTGAATCAAATTCGTTTCGTGCGCGGGGATGCTACTGTGCCTGATACAGCTTTGCAAAAGATTCATGCCTCTGATTCTCTGCTGTTTCACAACTCGCCGAATCCGAAGCCGCTTAGGCCCGCCGAGTTCCGGACTGAGCGAGGCCTTTTCCTGCGTATCGACTTGACCGGCAGCGACCGCGAAGACGGGGTGATCGGCTATCGGGCCAAAAAGAACAGCCATGTGATCGACCTCTCGAAAATCGGCCACTATGCGGCCTTGGATTTCTGGGAGCCCTTGAAGCGGCACCGGCAGCATAGCTTACTCTTGGAGCCGGAAGAGTTTTACATCCTGGCGTCAAAAGAGCGCATCAGGGTTCCATCCGGCTATGCCGCAGAGATGATGGCCTATGAAGCGGCTTGCGGGGAGCTGCGTACGCACTATGCGGGATTCTTCGATCCCGGCTTCGGCTACGGTGAAGGAGCGGTGCGAGGGACCCAGGTCGTCTTAGAGGTCCGTCCGCACGATGTACCTTTCCTCATTCATGACGGACAAACCTTCTTCAAAGTAGTGTATGATCGAATGATGGAGAAACCGATCAGGCTATACGGGACAACGCTCGGCTCGTCATATCAACGGCAGGCCCTCACCCTGAGCAAACATTTTAAGGCTTAATCATGGCACCACCAAGCGACCTCCCGGATCCCGCAAATCGCCCGCTCAGCTCCCGATCGAACCGCCGCGGCCATGACGATGAGGGCGGCTCCGAACGCCAGGCCCATGTCGTCGGGATGATGATCGGCACCGCCTTGATGTTCATCGGATTTCTGAACGTATTTCTGTCGATCAGCGGCGGATTCGAAATCAACGTCGTCCCGCTCTTGATTTACTTCGGCGGCATCGCGGTCTGGGCCAATGCCGTGGTCGAAAATCCGACCACCCGCTATTCGTTGATGGCAGGCTCCATTCTCATCAGCTTGGCGTTTTTTCACTATGGAGAAGTTCTGTTCTGGCACAAGCAGGTCGTATTCTGGTCCACCATCGTGCTGGTGATGTATTTCATGTTCAACGAACCGAAACCGGCGGCGTGAGAAACCCGGCGCGGTTCCAGGGCTCCGGGAGTTCCGACTGAAAATGTCTCTTGTACCATTCTCCTTCCTTGACAATCACGGTCATCATCCCCGTCTTGAATGAAGCCGGGCGTATCGCGCAAACTCTCTCCCGAACCGTCGCCTTGGGATTCGACGAGGTGCTCGTCGTGGACGGCGGCAGCGACGATCAGACTTGCTCCATCGTGCGATCGTTCATCGCGAGCCTTGGAAGCAGTTCTCTCGACGTCCATTCGTCGGCCCGCTGCTCCATTCGTCTTTCGTCGGCGCCGCCAGGACGCGCTCGTCAGCTCAATGCGGGTGCAGCCGCCAGCCTCTGCGACGTGCTGCTGTTCCTCCATGCCGATACCGACCTTCCCCTGGATGCCAGGCATGCCGTCGAGAATGCGCTTTCCGACCCGACCTATGTCGGCGGACGGTTCAATGTCCGCTTCGATTCCAACCGCCTTCCGGCGCGCATCATCGGGGGCATGATGAATGTGCGCTCCCGCCGGACCGGCATTGCCACGGGCGATCAGGCAATCTTCGTCCGACGCGAAGTGTTTGAACGAATCGGACGGTTTTCGGACATCCCGCTCATGGAAGATGTCGAATTCACCTCCCGTCTCAAGCGGGCCGGTCGCCTCGCCCCACTGACCGAAAACGTCGTCACCGCCTTTCGTCGATGGGATACCAACGGACTCGTTCGCACAATTCTATTGATGTGGACCCTGCGCTTCCTGTACTGGATCGGGGTGAGCCCCCATCGGCTGCAACGATTTTATGGCATGGTGAGATGAATCAGTGAACGAAAAGGCATCAGAACGAAGGGACAATCCATCGGCGGCCCTGGTAATCTTCGCCAAGGCTCCGGTTCCGGGACAGGTCAAGACGCGGCTGTGTCCGGCGCTGACGCCAGACGAAGCCGCCACTCTTCACGGGAGTTTTGTGCTCGATACGCTGGAACGCACGAAAGCAGCCGCCGCCAAATACAAGCTGCCGCTCGATCGTTTTCTTGCCTGCGCCCCTTCGAGCGCCCATGTCTTTTTCAGAATCATGGAAGCCCGCCATGGAGTCGCCCTGCTCGACCAGCAGGGTGAGGACCTGGGTTCCCGGATGCAACAGGTTCTCGCCACCCTCTTCGCGCGCGGCTACCGCCGGATCTGCCTCGTCGGCACCGATGTGCCCTCCTTGCCGCTCACACATTACCGCGACGCCCTTGAATCGCTGACCCGGCACGATCTGGTGATCGGGCCTGCCAGGGACGGTGGATATTACCTCATCGGCATGACCAGGCCGCTTCCCGATCTTTTCACGGACATGCCCTGGTCGACGGATCAGGTCATGGCCCTCACGCGGCAAAGGGCCGATGCGGCGGCCTTGAAGACCGCCGTCCTGCCGGCATGGCGCGATGTGGACAATCTCGATGACCTTCGAGCCTTGATCAACGACAGCGCAGCGGACAGGAAACGCCCCAAGCCTGAGCAGATATTTTCATCGCGAACGGCCGGCACCTTGGAGCTGCTCGCAAAACGTCTTCCGACACGTCACATTGAGCGAGGCCTGAATGTCGAATAAAGTCGCCCTCATTACCGGCGGCGCGAAGGGAATCGGACGGGCCATCGCACTCGACCTGGCGGCGCAGCATTGGTCCGTGGCCATTTGCTACCGCACCAGCGTAGCGGCTGCGGAGGAAACCCGTGCCGCGATCGTGTCGCGGGGAGGCCGGGCTCTTGCGTTGCAATGCGACGTGTCCGATCCTGAGGCCGCCAAGCAATTGGCCTCGCAGGTCGAGGGAGAATGGGGGACGATCGACGCCTTGATCAACGGCGCCGGCCCTTACCATCGCGTGAATCTCTTCGATGAAACGACAGCCGGCTGGCGCGAGATGTTCGACGGAAATCTGCATCCTATTTTTTATTTGGGGCAGGCAGTGTCCCCAGGGATGAAGGCGAGAAAACACGGACGGATCATCAATTTCAGTATGGCCAATGCGGATCAGATGGTGGCCCAGCCTGAAATCACCGGGCATTACATCGCCAAGGCCGGCGTGTTGATCCTTACCAGAACCCTGGCGAAACTTCTCGCTCCCCACGGCATCACGGTCAATGCGATCTCTCCCGGCTTCATCGATTCAGGCAGCGCGTCGCCAGAGGAGCTGACAGGAGTGATCAAGCGGATTCCTGCAGGATATATCGGGAGCGTGGAAGATTGCGTGACGGCCGCGCGCTATCTGCTGAGCGAAGAGGCGCGCTACGTGAACGGCGCCAATCTGCAACTCAGCGGCGGTTGGGGAATCTGAGGGGCCGGGCTTACTTCGCGAGGAGAAGGATGGCGCCGATGATCGCCGCCATAACATAGCTCTTCGGATCTCGAACGGCAAAGACGACCGGATCGTCATCCATGCGATTGCGATAGGCCAGCATCCATACGCGGCTGATCCAATACAACATGACCGGACAGATCAGCCACAGGGCCTCAGGACTGGAATACAGCAGCAGAACCTCTTTGCTGCTGATGTACAGAGCCAGCACAAGAACCGCTAACAGGCCGCTCGCCGAGCCGATGCTTGAAATATGCTCTAGATCGGTCACCCAATAGCCCCGCCCATGCAGTTCCTTACCGTGGATTTGGCTTGTGAGCCGCAATTCCGTAAATCGCTTCACCAGGGCCAAACTGAGAAACAGAAACAATGAAAACGTCAATAGCCAATGAGACGGAACCACCCCGGTCGCCGCGCCGCCGCCATACAGTCGCACGGTATAGAGCTGGGCCAATACGATCACATCCACCAGCACGAACTGCTTCAGGTAAAACGAATACCCGGTCGTCAGAACCAGATAGCCGCTCAGCACGAACAGAAACATCCGAGGAAGCGCAGACGCCAGCAGGACACCGGCGAGAAGGCAGCCTCCAGCCAAAAGCAGTCCGAACGGTATTGAAAGACTGCCGCTGGCAAACGGACGATTTTTCTTCCGGGGATGCCGGCGGTCGGATGCCAGGTCGAGACAGTCATTGAGAATGTAGACGGAAGAAGCTGTCAGGGAAAAAGAGAGGAATGCGAGGCTCGCCTGCATCCATAGGGTCCTCTCGGCGAGTTGATGGGACGCAATGAGGGGGACGAACACCAGCACATTTTTCGCCCATTGATGCAGGCGCATCGCCCTGGCCAGTAGTTTCAATCGCTTGACCGGCTCGCTGAACACTCGGCTCACCGGGGTGAGCCGTTGTACACGACCGGCCAGTCCGGCGGGCCCATCGACGACAATCGCTTCGTTCGCCTCGGCCCACACCGGTAAATCGGCCGTCGAATTTCCCGCATAGGCGAACCGGCGGGCCCCGTACCGCTCGACCAGGAGCTTCATCTTATGGGACCCCTTGAGGTTGACCGTGACATCACTGCCGTAAACCCGCTCCTCGAACAGTCCGAGATGAGCCGCGACCGCTCGCGCAAATGTCACATGACTGGCGGTAGCCAATAGCAGTTCACGGCCCGACAGCTGTTCCTTGGAGAGAAATTCCACCAGTTCACGATGGTAGGGAAGCGTGGTGACATCGAGCGTCACACGGCGTGCGATCTGATGCTTGAAATGGGCCTTTCCTTTCAGCAACCAGAACGGGAGCAGCAAGAATACGAGCGGGTTTTGTTTGAGCAGAGCGAGGATGGACTCCCACAACAGATCGGTCTTGATGAGGGTCCCATCAAGATCGACGCACAAGGGACTGCTTCCTTGAAAATCCTTGTCCATACTCGCAGGCGGGATTCTATCGGCGGGGAAGCAATCGCGCAAGAATTTCCAAGGAACATTGTCTCGCCGACGGCCGCGGTTACAGATATGGACAGACCTGTAACGGGACAGAGGATCGGCCGCAATGCAGCGGAAGGCGTTTCTTTACTCGGTTCCGAACGCTTTCTTCAGCAGCGGCACCACTTCGCCCTTGGCTTCCATCGGGTCCAGGATATCCGTATCTCCATAAAACTGTCCGTCGATGAAGACCTTGGGAAGGGTCGGCCAATTCGTCATTTTGGCCAGCGCTTCACGCTTGGCCGGCTGCTGCAAAACGTCGATGAGTTCGTAGGGATATCCGTACTTCTCAAAGAAATGCATGGTTTCTTTCGTAAATCCACACATCGGCATGGACTTCGTGCCCTTGCCGTAGATCAGAATCTTATTGGCCTTGATTTCCTTTTGAATTTCTTCATCGATTGAGTCCGCCATGTGTCACTCCCTATTGTTGGGCTTCTGCCTTGGTTTTGGCCGAAATCTCCAGGGCATGAATCCGTCCGTCCTTCATTGGAACTGCTAATGCCTGATAGACCATTCGATGCCGGTCCAGGAGGTTTTTGTCGACGAATCCGTCGGACGTCACTCGCACGATCAAATGGTCCTGCGTGCCGGTCTTGTCGATGACGGCCACGACTGCATCAGGAAACATTTGCCGGATGAATGCGGTGACGGACTCGGCGGTAATCATCTGCCAAGGAGAATAACGCATCTATGAAGCCGAAGGCAATCTCCACCGCGGATATTCATAGGGGCTCCTCACGACGAGCACTCTGCCTTTGGCTCAATAAGACGCTACGGGCATGGCCGTCTTCGACCATCTTCCCTCCGTCGGCTATCCGCCTGGTTTGTGAAGACGCCGGTGGTGCATTTCACCATCCTGGTGGATACCCACCACGCAATGCATCATTGTTCTGCCGGCCTTTTTTCTAACGTCCTGATATCGCAGGGCGCTAAGAGCTTCGCTCTCTGGCATGCCTGTTGCGATTCTCTAACAACGTGAGCGGCATGTGAATCCACAAGCAACGGAACACCACCACACCATCAAGGAGGGGATCATGGGAGAATTCAAATCGGGTTTCTTTATGAGCGAAACAGCCTGTAACGGTCGAGTGCTCGTCGTGGATGATGAACCGGATATTCGTAAAGTCGTCCGAATGACCTTGCAGAAGGCGGGGTACGAAGTGATCGAGGCGGAAAACGGCGAAAAAGCCATTGAAGCCATCAACACCGGGGAAAACCGTCTGCTGCTCGACGTGCTCCTTTGCGACATCCGGATGCCGAAGATCAACGGCGTGGAAGCCATCGCCTACTTCCAGCAGGAATGGCCCCGCGTGCCGATCATCGTCCTGACCGGCTTCCCGGATACTGAGATGGCCACGTCATTTTTGCGTAGCGGGGTCGTCGACTATCTCGTGAAGCCGGTTGAAGGAGAAAAACTTCGAATGGCCGTGGCCAGGGCTATGGAACAACGGGAACTCGCGCGGCTGTAATCACCCATTGCATCGACACTTCTTCCCATCGCCACTCCTCTCCGGGGAGACCCGACGGCCTCCCCGGCAGAGAAGCCGGCAGGTCCTCGGGAACGATCAGGCCGCGGCCTGGGACCGGCGGCACGGCTGAACAACCCGGAAGGCAGACATGAAGATAGCTCCGACAAAAATCGCGATCGTCGGCGCCGGAAAAGGCGGCATTGCCATCATGGAGCTGCTCCATCAAATCCCGGACGTCGAGATCGTCGGCATTGCAGATCGAAATCCCGCCGCCCCGGGACTCAAGCGGGCGCGCGATCTGAATGTGCAGGTCGCCGAACGGATTCAGGACCTCATTCAGAATCACGGCGTCAATCTGATCATGGATGTCACCGGCGATCCATCCATGGGACCGCTCATTCATGCCACCAAACGCCCCGGCTCCGAGGTGTTGAGCGGAGCCACGACACGATTAGTATGGAACCTCGTCCAGCATCAATCGAAATTGGAAGCCGAACTCTTCCAGGCCGATAAACTGGCAGGGTTGGGTTCATTCGCGGCCGGTATCGCCCATGACATCAACAATCCCCTGCAGTTGATCCTTGGCCTCGCGGAAAATCTGACGGAGGAGGACAATCTTGCCGCCGTCAAGGAACAGGCCCGTGACATCGCAGAAGCCGTCAAACGCACCAGCGCGATCTGCCGGGACTTGACCAGTTATGCCAGGCGAAACGGCGCCGAGGAAGCCGCCTGCGTCAATCTCAACACCAAAATGGATGAAGCGCTGAAAATCGCCCGCTATGCCGTCACGCTCCAGGACATTACCGTCGTCAAACAATATGCCGAGCATGCCACCGTGACAGGAAACCCGGATGAATTGCTGCACGTCTTCGTGAATTTGATTACGAACGGGGTCCAGGCCATAGAGAATCGCGGTACGCTCACGCTCCAGACAGCCGTCGGTCCGAACGGAGAGGTCACCGCCTCGGTCAGCGACACAGGATGCGGCATCCCGAAGAACGTGCTCTCGAAGATTTTCGAACCGCTCTTCACGACGAAACCGCCCGGAAAGGGCACGGGGTTGGGCCTGTACAATGTGATGTCGGTCATCTCGAAGATGGAGGGCCGGATATCCGTCGAAAGCGAAGTGGGAATCGGGACGACCTTTCACATCGAGTTTCCGCACGTTCGACCAACGATCCAATGCGAGCCCCAATGAGCGTGGCATCACAACGTTTCTCCAACGGGACGGGATGGGGCCTGCAACGCAAGCTCATCGTGTCCATGCTGTTGGTCGGCGTGGTTCCCCTGCTTCTCGGCCTGGGCATGGCCTTTCTGCAAGGCTCAAAGGAAATTCAGGTGGTCAGCGGGGAAAGTTTTCAGGCGCTGGCCACGGAAGCGGCCCGCAAACTGGATTTGCTCGTCGGAGAAGAAGTGGCGAGAACCTCCCGCATTGCGGTCCACCCGGACATCGTCCGTGAGTTGGAACATCGCCGGGATGCGCTCCACGTGCCCGGCAAGGCCCCCTCGGTCGTCCGGCAGCAAGAACGGTGGCAGGCGCGGGATCCGGCCATGATAAAAGTCATCACCGAAAATCCTACCGCGCTTCTGCTGCAAGCCTTCTACGCAGGCTCTCAAAGCGAGCCCGACCAGCTGCTGCCTCAAGTCGTCCGAGCAGCCACCAAAAAGCTGTTCGTGACGGATATACAGGGGAATCTTGTTGCGGCACTGACGGCAAAACCCGGGTTTGGGCATGCGGACAGCCAGTGGTGGAAGGGGACGTTCAACAAAGGGGCGGGCCAGCTCTACATCGAGGATCTCCATTTCGATGAAGAGGCCGACGCCTACGTATTCAGCATCTCTCTTCCGATCATGGACAGCCTCCGCTATGAGGTCGTGGGCATTCTCCATCGTGTGATCGATGCCAAGGAATTTTTCTCTCCCTCCACCCACCCTATCCGGTTCGGCAAGACCGGCCACGTCATGCTGATCGACAGTCGAGGGATCGTCATGAGTTGTCCCATCCTTCCCACCGGCGTGCGTCTATCGGACCTACCGCTCATCCCGCAAGTGACCACGCTCATGCCCGGCTGGGTCACCGCCGACAGCGACGGACATGGCGGCCATGGTACCGCCATCATCGGATTCGCACCGCTTCCGGAAACCAGCCGCGCCACGAACGGCGACCTGGAAATGGGCGCCTGGCACACGTTTGTCTGGCAATCTTCCGACGAGCTGTTCGCGCCGATCCGGCATCTCATGAGTTGGATGATGATTCTGGCGCTGGTTGCGCTCGGATTGCTCGCCGCCTTGGGATACTTCGCCGCCAGCCGCATCGTGACTCCGGTCCTCCGGTTGCAGGAAGCCGCCCGGCTCATCGGACGCGGAGAACTGCGCGAGCCGATCCAGATCCATACGGGAGATGAACTGGAGGAGCTGGCGATCGAATTCAATCGGATGCACGATCAGCTGGAAGCCGCCTTTGCCGGATTGAATACGCAGGTCCAAGAAAAAACGCAGGAAGTGCAGTACCTTCAGAAATCCACCGATCAGGTCCTCGATGCCGTTCCAACCCCGATCGTCATGATCGACCATCAAGGCCACATTCAATATATGAATCGGGCATCACGCGACACCCTGGCTGTGCCGGAACACGATTGGTCGGCGCGCCCGCTCTTCGACATGCTGCAGATAGACCGCAGCCATCGCGAAGCGCTGCAACGGGACCTGCGGTTGGTCGAGCAGGGATCTTCGAGCGAGTCTCTCTTCTCCGAGCGTGATCCTGCGCCGAAACAAGCGCGTGATCCGCTGGCTCCGATTCTCAGCCATGCCTCATCGCCGAACCGGCGCGAGCTGTTGATCGGTAACCACCTGTACCGCTATGAGTGGTTTCGATTGGAAACCCGCAGTGGGGCAGGCAAGCGATTCGGACTGGTCTTGCGGGATACGACCGATGAAAGCCGCCTGCAAGATCAGCTGATCCAGGCTGAGAAATCAGGAAGTCTCGACGTCCTCACAGCCGGGATCGGACATGAACTCAACAACCCGCTGTTCGGCATACTCGGCTTGGGCGAGGCCATTCAGGAAGAAAGCGACTTAACGCGCGCGAAGGGGTATGCGCAGGACATCGTCGATCATGGTCGAAAGATGGCGGCGATCATTCGAGATTTTACCGGAGTCGCGTCCCGCGAATCGAAGAATCAACGGGTACCGGTGGACGTGACTGCGCAACTAGAACAGGCTCTGGCGATCGTCCAGACTTCCCATGAATGCCTGGGAATCAACGTCCAGAAACACTATGTCATGCTGCCTCCGGTCACAGCCCTCCCGGACCAGCTGCGACTGGCCTTTACCAACGTCCTCACGAATGCCATTCAGGCGATGAGTGGCCGGGGAGATTTGTGGCTGAGTACGGCTGAGCAGGGCGGCCTGATCATCATTCAGATTCGAGACAAAGGACCGGGCATTCCCAAACAACATTTGGGTAGAGTGTTCGACCCGTTTTTTACGACGAAAGGTCAAGGACAAGGGTCCGGCCTCGGCCTGACCGTCGCGCAACGGCTGATCAAAAAATTCGGCGGCGACATTCGCCTTGAAAGCCCGGAGGGGCAAGGCACAACCTGCGTCATCACCCTCCCGGCAGACAAGGTCGGCGTGCGGAAGGAAGAGTCATGCATTCCCTCCTGAACATCCTCCTGGCACGGCCGCTGTGGTTCGCGGTGATCCTGGCTAGCGCCTCCGCCTATCAGCTGCAGGCAAAGGACGTATCCTCGCCCGCCGGGATTCCTCCCGAGAAAGTCGCCGACTATGTGCATGCCGTTCTGGAGGCCGACCGCACGATCTATACCAACAAGGTTGTGAACCGGATGCAGGCGAAAGGGATCGTGTCTGCCGCGGAACATTGGGAACATGAGAACGCTTTGCCGCTTCCCGCGCAATTTCTTCAACATTCAGGCAAACTCGTCGCCGAGTCCGGACGGGGCATTCGCTACCGTCTCATCAGTCTCTGGCCGATCTATCAACGCAATGCCCCAGCCACCGAGCTGGAACGCCGGGCGTTGGAAAGTTTTGCACAGACTCCCGACCGTCCCTTCACCGGCGTGGTGACCAGTGGGCGCAAGCAATATTTTCAAGCGATTTATTCAGATCGCGCGATTTCTGCCGCCTGCGTCGCCTGCCATAACAGCCACCCGCTGAGCCCCAAGCGAGACTTCCTCTTGAATGAGGTCATGGGCGGGATGACGATCACCATCCCGCTGGAGTGACCGGCAAGACCGGAGGCGGACCATCAGCTAAAGCTTGTCGCCACGAACGCAAGGTGCCGCTCGCGCGCCGCATCGCGATCATGCGGCATGTCCTGCTCATGGATGAAAGGAAGAGTGAGATCGGAGGTATGACGTTTCCCGCACTCCGTCAGGAGGGACCTATCGTCAGGCGTTTTCGCTAAGCAACGCGACCGCTTTGGGTCGTTGGGAGGCGATGTCGCGAACGTTGCTCGGAAATTTCTGTACGTCGTCGCCCCAGGAGGCGACACCCATATCCGATGAGCCCTGAAATTTCGCGCCATCTTCCATGGAAAACGCCGGCGCGTGGACTTCACCGACGAGAATGCCGGTTTTGAGAAGCTGAAGGCGTTCCGTCGCCGTCACGGTCGCCTTGATTTTCCCACTATTGATGACGGTTCCGGCGCTGATTGTCCCCTGCACGATACCGTCTTCACCGATCACGACGGTTCCCGTGGTGTGGAGATCGCCTTCCAGGCGCCCATCGATGCGTACCGTTCCTTCCACGCGCATCTCGCCCCTCAGCAATACGCCTTTGGCCAGCAGGGTAATATTGTCGCTTTCCACGAACCCGTTCTTCTTCATCGAGAGCTCCTTGCCGCATGCGTTGGCGGATATACCGAATGACCATCCAAACATGAACCGAGCCTATAACAGGTCACCGATGGGTCCTAGGAAAAACCAAAACTCCGCTTCAACCGTTCCCAGAATCCGCTGCCATGCACCTCGCAAAAGACCGACGGCTCCGTGCCGTCGATAAACTGCTCCGGCCACCGTTGAGGGCATTGTGAGGTCGCCAGCTGGCCGGTCTTGGGATCGATATCGCGCGTGACGACCGCCGGCGGCATTCCAAAATCATGCGAGGCCGCCGGCAGAACCTGGCGCATGAACTCCACCCACGTCGGCAGCGCGGCCTGTGCCCCGGTCAGATGCAGCGCCTCTTCATCATCGAATCCCACCCACACTCCGACGGCCACTTCCGGCGTGTACCCGACGAACCATGCATCGCGATAACCATCCGTCGTCCCCGTTTTCCCCGCCACGATGCCTCGAAGGCCCATCGCCTTCGCTTTTACAGCCGTACCGCGCTCCACGACTCCCTTAAGCAAGGACGTCATGACATAGGCCGCTTGCGGAGACACAGCCTGAGACCGGTCCGGCGTGTGGCGCCAGGCGAGGTCTCCCTCGGGCGTCATCACGGCCTGCAGCGCCGTCGGGATGATGAACAGACCTTCGTTGGCGAAGGCCCCGAAAGCCGAGGTCATCTCCAGGAGCGAGACGGCCGAAGTGCCCAGGGCAATGGACAGGTTGTCGGCCAACGGACTGCGGATGCCCAGACTCTTCGCCAGCTGCAGAATACGTTTCGTCCCGACGGACCGCGCGATCTTCACGGCCGGAACGTTCAGCGATTGCTCCATGGCCGTCCGGAGCGACACCGTGCCATGGAACCGATGATCGTAATTCTGCGGCGCCCATACTTTTGCTCCGGACTCGAATGTCACAGGGTCATCGACAATAAGTGTCGCCGCCGTAATCGGCTGCCCGCCGGGCAATTCACGACGGGCGTCCAGCGCCGCAAGGTAGACCAGTGGCTTGAACAGCGAACCAGGCTGGCGTTTCGCCTGAACGGCCCGGTTGAACTGGCTGGTTCGATAGTCCCGGCTGCCCACCATCGCGAGGATGGATCCTGTTGCGGGATCAACCGCCACCAGCGCACCCTGCAGCGTATCCCCGCGGCCCTTCAAAGCCGGATAGTCGGCTTCCAACTTGGCGAGTCCGGCTCCCAGCGACTGCGTGGCCAGCCGCTGGAGGACGGGATCGAGGGTCGTATAGACTCTGACTCCGTCGGGAAGGGGCGCGCCGGACCGTTCCTCGACCTGCCGCAAGACATGATCCACAAAGAAGGGAGCATCGGTCAGTGTTTCCTGAGGCGGCATGACAAGGACCGGCCTCGCCGCCGCCGTACGCCAATCGTCATCGCTCAACAGTCCCTGCTCGTGCAGTCGCTCAAGCACGACGTTTCGGCGTTGGCCGGCCTGCGCCGGATTCCGGATCGGCGAATAGGTATTCGGCCCCTTGATCATGCCGACCAGGAGAGCCGTTTCCTCCAGGTTGAGCGCGTCCACGCGCTTCGCGAAATATCGCTGCGCCGCCTCCCCTACGCCGTAGATGGAGATGGAACCGACCTGCCCGAGATAAATCTCGTTCACATAACTTTCGAGAATGGCCTTCTTGCGATACTTCGCTTCCAGCACCAGCGCGGCGATGGACTCCTTGAGCTTTCTCCACACCGTGCGTTGCGGAGAATAGAACAGATTTTTTGCCAGTTGCTGGGTGATCGTACTGCCGCCCTGGATCACCGTGCCTCGAACCATATTCGCCCATACCGCCCTGGCTACGGCGACCGGATCGATGCCAGGATGGCTGAAAAAGCGGCGGTCTTCGATGGCCAGCAACATTTCGATGAACCGGGCGGGAATGTCATCGTACGGCACCCATTCTCGAACCTGCCGCGATGCGCCCCGCAAGCCGCTGATCAACTGCGGCTCCAGGTACGCTGGAAACACCTCGTCGCCATGCTGCATCGATATGACCTTCGCGACCCGCCCTTTGTCGAGGACCAGGCGAATCGGCAGGGATCTGAAATGGAGGTCGGGAAACTCGTGGAGGTAAATTTCCAACTCGGACGAAGTGGCGCGATACTCTCCGGATGCGCGCACCGTCGCATCGACGGGGCGGTAACCAAGCCGGCTGAGCCGCTCGATCAGATGGGACGACGCAATATCCACATCCGGCTTCAAGAGAAACGGCGCGCCATAAATGAGCCGCGGGGGATGGTCGTCGCCCGCGGGCAGCGACAGATTCGCCGACAGGTACAGCCCATAGGCCACGGCGATTCCGGCGGCGAGAGCAGCGATGCCGAGTGAAGCCAGGAGCCCTCGCACGAACCAGCGTTTACCGAACGTCACCGTCGCTTCCTCATGGCCGAAAGCATACGCGATCCGGCGACCGAAATCATATGCGTCTGGACCGCCGGCCGTGCCGGTTTGCGGTCGGAGCTTGACAAACTCCCGTCCGTTCTCTTAGATGAGCGCCACATTTAACTTGCGCCTACGTCCTTGTACCTAGGCCTATTCAAACAAGGAACAGACCAGTGATCACGACAGACCCGCTCCGTACAATTGGCTTACGAACCCGCCTACTCCTTCTCTGGGGTATCCTCATTGCCGTGATTCCGACGGCCGGTCCGACGGCAGCGCTGGCAGGAAGCATTCGCATTTACGATCACAGCGCCTCGGCCACCGGCCAGGCGTCGGCATTCACCGCTCAAGCCGACGATGCCTCGGCCGGTTACTATAACCCGGCAGGCATGACCCAGCTCCGCGGCGTCCAACTTTCCGCCGGAACGAGCCTGATGAGCGGCCAGTTCTCGTTTCAGAACGCCGCGGGTGTCAATGCGGAGGGCGATTTTCGAGGCAGCGTGGCCCTCCCTCCCCCATCGAATTTCTACCTGACCGCGAATCTGAAGGATCTAGGGATCGGATCGTTCGATAGTACGACGGTCGGCTTGGCCCTCTTCAATCCGTTCGGGACACTGACGCGCTGGTCGGACAGCGGACCTTTTGCCACCGCCACCACTAAAGCCGCCTTCGAATTGATCGACATCCGCCCTTCCATTGCCTTCAGACCGCTTCCCGATCTGGCCATCGGATTGGGAGCCGATATCTATACGTTTTCCGGCGCGTTCGGCGAAGGACAGGTTGAGCGGCAATTCCGCTGGCCCGGCGGTCTCGGCATTCCGGCGGGAACCGGCATGGAACTGAACGGCCGAGACAGCGCCGCAGGCTTCAATGCCAGCCTGCTCTATACTCCGTTACGGAACAATGACGGGCTTCCCCTCGTGAACATCGGCCTGCTCTATCGCAGTCAGGCCACCCTGCATCTCGACGGGCAGTTGCTCGCCGGCGGCGCCCGCGTCGCGGACGCCCGCACAACCTTTGTGGTTCCGCAGGTCTTCACCGGCGGCATCGCCATCTGGCCCGTTCGCGATAAGGAGCGTGAATGGAAACTGGAGTTGGATGTCGACTACACGGGTTGGAAATCGGTTCGCAATCTGGATACGACCCTCTCGAACGGCCTCACCATTGCCACCCCCGCCAACTGGACCAGCGGCTATACGGTCATGGTCGGCACGGAATACAAGTGGCTCAAGCCCGAACCGCTGCCGGATTGGGACATCGCCTTGCGCGCCGGCTACTGGCAAGCCCAAAAAGCGATTCCGGACCAGACCTTCAATCCTGCCATTCCGGACGGCGATAACCATGCCGTCTCCACTGGAATCGGTTTCATGTGCCGGGACAAGGGCCGGTTTCTCGGCATCATTCCCTGCGGAGGCTCGGACAAGGCATTCAGCCCCAAGGGCTTCGGCATCGATCTGGCCTATCAGGCGGTTCTCTATGAAACGAGAACCATCATCGGCAACCTCAATCCGACTGTCAATGGAACGTACCGGACCACGTTACATGTAGGATCACTCAATCTGCGCGTAAATTTTTGATGCGCCGCGCCGATCATGCTAGAGTGCAGAGCGTCGTGAACCGGCGCACGTCGTGACCGCCCACCCTGGACCGACAGCGCGTCGTTCTTGCCCGGCATAGGGTATGCGACGAGTCATTATCGCGCGAGGCTTCCTCGATGGATCGATCGGATCACACCGATCCAATCCCCAGTCTACAGACCGAACAAGTCAAAGTCTTGTACCGGAACATGCCTACCGGCGTGTTGGCGAGCGCCGTCAATGCCGGCATTCTCGCCGCGGTGGAATGGCCTGTTGTTTCGCATCCTCCCCTGCTCATGTGGCTCATCGCCATCTGGATCATCGCCGGGTCTCGCGCGCTGTTGATCTTCAACTATCGCCGCGCGACCCCTGCATCCTGGCGCAGCGCCGACTGGTATCGCTGGATGCTCGTCGGCACGACGCTGTCGGGCCTAGGATGGGGCAGCAGCGTCTACTTTCTCACGCAGGACATTCCCCTCCCTTATGAGCTTGTTCAGGTGTTCGTGCTGGGAGGGATGGCGGCGGGGGCGGTTTCCGTCCTCTCGGTTTCATTTCCTGTGTTCATATGGTATGCCCTGTCGGCGATTACCCCGCTCCTCGGGCACTTCTTCCTGAGCGGCCATGAGTTCCACCTGATCATGGGAATCACGGGAACGCTGTTTCTCCTTGCCACGACCCACTCGGCCTGGACCTTCAATCGCGTGATGCGTTCCTCAATGAGTCTGCGGCTGGAAAAGCTCTCCCTGGTCCGGTCATTGACCGTACGCACGGAAGCGGTTGAACGGCTCAACCAGGAGATCACGAAAGAAATTCACGAGCGACGCATCATGGAAGAAGAGTTGCGAACCGCGCAGAGCGGCCTCGAGCAACGCATTGCCGAACGGACGGCCGATCTGGCACAGGCCAATGCCAGACTGCAGGAGGAAGTCCATGAACATCGGCGAACCGAAGGCGCGAGGCTTTCAAGCGAAAAGCGTTTCAATTATCTCACCGACAATCTCAACCAGGGGGTGTGGTTCGCGCAGGCGCAGCCACCCCAAGTCCTCTACGTTAATCCCGCCTTTGAAAGGATCTGGGGCCAGCCGGCCGCGCGGTTCTATGAAAACCCGAAGCTCTGGCGGGACTCTATCCATCCGGACGACCGGAGCTTCGTAACCGAGTCATACGATGCCGAAATCGCCAACCCGACAGGGCATGATCTGCAACGGCTCTATCGAATCGTTCGTCCCGACGGGCAGGTTCGGTGGATTCACGACCGCATGGTCATCCACCATACCTCCACCGGAGAGGTCGATCGGCTGAGCGGCATCACTGAAGACATTACCGATGCCCGCGAACTGGAAGACCAGTTGCGCCAGGCGCAGAAGATGGAAGCTGTGGGGCGATTGGCCGGAGGCGTGGCGCACGACTTCAACAACGTCATGACGGTCATCCTGGGCTACAGCGCCGTCCTCATCCAGGAGCTAGCGCAGGATTCTCCGGCCAGGCAATTCGTTCTGGAAATCCAACGCGCCGGCGAACGTTGTGCGGCGCTCACCGGCCAGCTATTGGCTTTCAGCCGCAAACAGATGCTGCATCCGGTGTCGTTGGATCTCCATCGGGTCATCCGGAATTTGACGGGGCTGCTGAAAAGCCTGATCGGCGAGCACATCACGGTCGTGCTGCAGCTCGATCCCGCCCCGCGCTGGGTCAAGGCGGACGCCGTGCAACTCGAACAAGTGCTGCTCAACCTGGCGGTGAACGCGCGTGACGCGATGCCGCACGGAGGAACCCTGACCATCGAGACGGATCAGGCCCTGCCAAATCAGGTCTGGGGGCCCGGGCCGAACAATCGCGCCACGCGCACCTACGTGCGGTTGCGGGTGCATGACACGGGAGCCGGCATCGACGCCGCCACCATAACTAAAATATTCGAACCTTTCTTCACGACCAAACCGCAGGGCCGGGGAACCGGCCTCGGCCTGTCCACGGTCCATGGCATCGTGCATCAAAGCGGAGGAACCATCGCGGTGGATAGTGCCGTAGGGCAAGGCACGACGATGACGGTATTTCTGCCGGAAGTTCCCCCCTTGGAAGTCGTCCCTAAGCCTTCCTTGGCCCACATCGACGGCAAACAGGGAACGGAAATCATCCTCCTCGTGGAAGACGAACCCTCGGTACGGGTGCTGATCCAGCATATTCTCCAGACCCATGGCTACACTGTGCATGAAGCGGAGAACGGATTTCAGGCGCTCGATCTGATCCGCCGCAGCTCATTGAGCATCGACTTGCTGGTCACTGATCTGGTGATGCCTGGCATGAATGGGAAGGATTTGGCCCTCCGGCTTCGAGGCCATTTCGAAGGGTTGAAGGTCTTATACATGTCGGGATACAGCGACAAGCCGCCAATTGGGGAAGACGCGGCCAAGGTCCAGGCGATGTTTCTGCAGAAACCCTTCGCGCCCGAAGATTTGATCCGCACCGTGCGAGAAATTCTTCACGCTCCCTCCGCCGCCTGAGTCATTCGGCAGGAGCCCTCAGCGACGGACGTCCTGCGGGGCATACCGACTCGACCGGGCGACCGATCCATTGAGGAGACAACGACCCCATCACCATCGCGAGGGAGGCTGCGAGGAACCCGACCAACTGCGGCGGCCAAACCTGGTCCGGCCTGCCGGTTAGTTCCATTGCAATCCACGTCCCGAGTCCGGTTCCAATGGAGAGCAAGGCGCCCTGCGTCGTGGCCCTTGTCCAATACAGGCCGGCAGCCAGCGGCACAAATGCCGCGACCAGCGTGACTTTGTATGCGCTCTCGACCATTTTGAAAATGCCTGCCTCCGAATGAAGAGCAAACAACAGCACGATGGCGGTGAACCCGATCAGCACGCTCCGCATTACCCGCAACAAGTCCCCATCACTGATGGCAGGCATGAATCCCTTCACGATGTTCTCGCTGAACGCCACCGATGGAGCGAGCAGCGTGGCAGAAGAACAGCTCATGATGGCGGACAGCAGCGCACCGAAAAAAATGATCTGCGCGGCGATCGGCGTATGCTGCAGGATCAGGGTGGGAAGCACGAGCTGGGAGTCCAACTTGAGCAGTCCCGCGACCTGCGCCGGATCGATCAGGGTGGCTGAATAGGCCAGGAACATCGGCACGAACGCGAAGACAAAATAGAGTGATCCCCCGAGGACGGATCCCCGCACGGCCGTCCGCTCGTCCCGCGCCGATGTAATGCGCTGAAACACATCCTGCTGAGGAATCGATCCGAACATCATCGTCACCCATGCGCCGAGAAACGGAATCCAGGCCTCAAGCCGGGCCGGCGGAAAGAAATCCAGTTTCCCCGCCGCGGCGGCATGCGTCACCACCTGTTCCACCCCGCCGGCCAAACCGCTCACGACCGAGCCGATGTAGAGCATGCCGCCCGTGATGATCGTAATCTGGACAAAATCCAAAATCGCCACGGAAAACATACCGCCGAAAACCGTGTAGGTCAGCACGATGGCCGCTCCCAGCACCATGCCGGCCGGCTGACTCATCGCGCCCTCCGTCACGACGCTGAAGACCAATCCGAGCGCTTTGATTTGCGCCGACACCCATCCGAGGTAGGAAGCCACGATGCACAGGGTACAGATCACTTCGACGCCTCGATTGTAGCGCAGGCGGTAGTAGTCCCCGATCGTGAGGAGGTTCAGCCGATACAATCGGCGGGCGAACAACAGTCCTGCGAGAATCAAACAGAGGCTCGACCCGAACGGATCGGCGACGACTGCCCGCAGGCCGTCCTTGACGAACGTGGCGGAGATGCCCAATACGGTTTCCGCTCCGAACCAGGTGGCAAAGACGGTGGCCGTCACCACGGGAAGAGGCAAACAACGCCCCGCGACGGCAAAGTCGCTGCTGTTGTGAACGCGCGTCGCCGCGTAGAGCCCGATCCCGACCGAAAGGACGAGATAGAGAATCACCAAGGACAAGAGCATGGGACTATTCGCATACCGGTGAGCACAGCGCGACCAAGTGATGAAGTGCGAGGGGAATTGTACCGGGAGAGCAATATGCGCGCAACGAACCGCGCCTTTCGTTGACTTCTTATCTATCTATGGTACGAATGTCCCATGCGCTACTCATTCTATTTCGCCTGGATCGTAGCAGTCCTGTCCATTTGCATCCTCACCACGCTCGCCTCCTTTCCCGGGCTGTTGAACGGCGAGCGGCCGCATGAGACGAACATCGTGGCGGGAGCGGAAGGATTTCGGACGATCAAGATCCAGCGCGTGCGCTGCAATTCCATCAAATCTCACTGCCACCTCTCCAGGCAAAAATTCCCGCACAAAATACCCTCCTAGCATCGGCTCATAAGGCCGTGGTTTGGTTCCTCGGATCTAGTCTTGGCCCGAGGGGACATGATAGGCTACCTCTAGCAGCTCGGGAGGCATAGCATGGTACATCCAGCGACCGGTCGAAGGGAATCGGTGCAGCCGTTGTTTCTCTGCTTGATACTCGGATGCAGTGCCGTCCTGCTCGCGCTTCCTGCCTATGCGGCTGAGTCTACAAGCCCTTGGGAATGCTCGAACTACAGCGGCGAAGCCCACACCCGATGCCTCCAAGCCTTCATCGAGATCCAACGTGAAAAGATTTCCAAGCTGGAGGCGGAAGTCCAATTACATCAGGGCGCCGTCGGCCAGCTGAAAGATCAAGTCGATCGACAGCAGGCCATGAGCGCCGATCTCCAACGACAGATGAACGAACGGCCCTCGTACGCCGCTCCCTTGGCACCGCCGTACGATTATCCCTTGTATAGCTACCCATCGGTCGGCTTCGGACTCTATCTCGGACGTCCCTTCTTGTTTGGATCGCCCTTCTATGGCCGGCCCTATGCCTGGGGACCGCGCTACTACCGGCCCTACTATGGACGATGGCATCGCCGCTGGTAATCATGGGCTGCGTGTCACCCCATCAGCCATACGGTCAGATCTCCTACGAGACACCTTTACCATTCACATGTGAAACATGAAGGCCCCCTGATGGCGGCACAGCCGCAATTTCCTCACGAACAAACCGCCGCGGGCGAGTTTCAGCGGCAAGCCGATGCCTTTCGGGATTGGGTCACGGATGACGGCCGCTCCGCCTATCCCGCCGCAGCCGGACGCTATCACCTGTACGTCTCCATGGCTTGCCCCTGGGCACACCGCACCATCATCGTCCGCAAGCTCAAACAGCTGGAACCGGTCATCGGTATGACGGTGGTCGATCCAATCCGCGACGACCGTGGATGGAGCTTTCGATCGGGCCCGGGCCATTCACCCGATCCCATCAATGGATTTCGCTACCTGAGCGAGGCCTATCACCTCACAGACCCGGGCTACCGCGGCCGCGTGACCGTCCCCATCTTGTGGGACCGCGTCACCTGCCGGATCGTCACGAATTCCGACGACGATCTCATGCGCATCTTCAACGCTGAATTCAACCGATTGACCGATAGCTTGCTGGATTTGTATCCAGCCCCATTGCGGCCTGCCATCGACGAGCTGAATACCTTCATCTACGAATATGTGAACGACGGAGTCTATCGCGCCGGCTTTGCCACTTCACAACAGGCGTATGAGCAGGCAGCCCACCGGTTGTTCGACGCGCTGGATCAGCTGGACCACCGGCTCCGGGACCGCCGGTATCTTTTCGGAGCGCAGTTCGTCGAATCCGACTGGCGGCTTTTCGTCACGTTGCTCCGGTTCGATGCGGTCTACCATGGTCATTTCAAATGCAACCGGCGGCGCATCGTCGACTACCCGCATTTATCCGGATACCTCAGGGATCTGTACCAGGTGGAGGGCATCGCCGAGACAGTCGATTTCGACCACATCAAGCGGCATTATTACATCACTCACGACGACATCAACCCGACCCGCATCGTGCCGATCGGACCTGAACTGGACCTGCGAAGTCCGCATGGACGAGCCGGACTCTCCTGACTGCACCTTCCCAGCAGGCTGCTCAAAACGGTCGTCCAGCTAGCGTTCAAGAAGCGACGCGAGTGAGGCGTGATGTAGGGGTACGCCGCAACGAAGCGGGTGGCCATTTTCAGCAGCCTGCGCCAGAATTTCCTTGAGCCGCAAGGCGTCCGTAGCATATGGTGGGCCTAGTCGTGCTTTTCAGCAGAAAGGATTGTCCATGCGTCATGTGACCGTTGCCGCGTTCGCAGTTGTGCTCCTCATGTCTTCGATCGCCTGGGCCGCAGCTCCCGAGCCGGCCAACGATGAACAAAAAACATTTTATGCGCTCGGCGTGGCCATCAGTCAGTCACTCGGGCCGTTCACCCTGAACGAATCAGAACTCGAATTCGTCAAGGCCGGTCTGGTCGATGGAGTCTTGAAGCGGCCGCAAAAAGTCGACTTGAATGTGTACGGCCCGAAGATCCAGCAGATGCAGCAGACGCGCTCTAACGCGCTGGCCGATATCGAAAAGAAAGCCGGGGCCGGCTATCTCGCCAAAGCCGCGGCTGAATCCGGAGCCAAAAAAACGGAATCGGGCGCCATCGTCACTACCCTCAAGGAAGGCAAAGGCGCCAACCCGAAAGCCACCGATACAGTGAAAGTCCATTACCATGGGACCCTGACGGACGGAACCGTCTTCGACAGTTCCGTCAAACGGGGCGAGCCGGCGACCTTCCCGCTCAATCAGGTCATCAAGTGCTGGACCGAAGCAGTGCAATTGATGAAAGTCGGCGGCAAGAGCCGGTTGGTCTGTCCTTCGGCGATCGCCTACGGTGATCGTGGCTCACCTCCGACCATCAAGCCCGGCGCCACACTGGTGTTTGAGGTGGAACTCCTGGATATCGTCAAGCAATAATCTCTCCGCGGGAGGACTCTGCCGGACTGAGACAACAGGTGGAGTCCTCCTGAACGACTTCATCTCATCCCGTCCTATATATTCTTCGGCAGGATACAGGATCGGATCGCCGAGCTTCAGCAGGCCGGCGTACGATTTACCTGATCCTCACGCGTGAGACCGGATACCATCGATCCGCCCGTTTGCCCTCGATCGCCAGCTCGACATGCGGAGCGCGACCATCCTCGGACAGAATTGCTACATCGAGAACATAGACCGCGGGAGGAACGCCCTCCGGCACTTGAATCGTATCTATGACCTGATGAGAGGGTCCTGGCAGCCACTGCCTCAAATCGGCGGAACTCCTCCATTCCGATGCCACCCGATCCGATTCCGAGCGTAACCGGTAGGCCAGCGGCCACGAGTGATAGATCGGCGCCACACCAACATTATCCCAGCGGGACTGTAGGGAGAGAAACCGCCCTGCTGCTGTCTCCTGATTGTGAGTCAAGTCGCGCAATACGAAGCGGTACCCGATTTTCTTCAGAAAAGCATCAAACCGCGGCCGCCATGCGGCCGGGATCGGTTTGGATTTGGCGTTCAGAACCGACAGGTGCCATTCAATGCCTTTGTCAAGAATCCGGTCGAGGTCGACCCCTCGGTCATACCAGTCCTGAACATAGCCGCAGACTTCCAGCTGCACCGGCCCGCGCTTCCAGGCTTGGCCTACCAGGGGATTGCGAAGGACAGGCTCGTAGACATGTTCCATGTGGTTCCAGTCGGAACGGAAGTAATTGAAGTCTCCGTAACAATCGCCCCGCCATCCCGCCCCCCGCGCGGTTGCGTACTCAAGCTGGCCGCCGACCAGCATGACCAGCGGGGTCCCGGCAAAATACTTGAGATACCAGTCCGTAATCGCGATCTGGTTGGCTTCGCTGGGGTAGAATGCCTTGCATTGCGTCTCCACGCCGATGCAGCAGGCCGTGTTCCACTCGCCCCAACAACCCACGGACCCGATATCCACATGATCGATATCCACTGAATGCCCGTAGCGTGCGCCGAATGCGCGGATGAGCCGTTCATGATAGTCGAGAAAAATTGGATTGTTGTAGTCGGGGAAGATTCCGTCCGACTCCTTGACACTGGCCACACCCTTGTCGAGTAACCATTGCGGCGTGCCTGTCTTATATTCGGATACGATGCGGATGGCGAGCGTCTCGCCTTTGGCCTTGGCCTGTTCGATCACCAGGTCGACGAGCGCGAAATTGTACTGTCCCTCCGCCGGCTCAAGTTCGGCCCAGGGCCAACGAAAATATGCGACCGTCGCATGGGGATAGGCTTCAGCCGGCGGCGGATTTCCGAAGCCGAAATGAAAGTCGGTCACCCCCATCCCGGGATTATGCAGCAGGTCGTCGATTTCGCGGGGATGGACCGTCACGGTTGAATCAGAAGCCGGAGTGGCCGCTTGCGATGACTGCTCACCATCAGTCGCCACCTTGCCGGAAGTTTCCGGTCGGCCGATGCTCGTATCGGCACAACCGGCCATGGCCACCAACGTCATCGCAACTGCGAACATCCGCCATCCTCGATCCATATCCTCTCCTTTCTTGCGCGACTCGCCGTGCGCCTCGTTCCATGAACCTGGCCCATCCTCGACTTCACTCTGCCCATTCTCCATGGGCACATCCGGCGGTTGAAACCGACGGTGGGGTCGCGCCGTAAATTATGCTAGGGTACGCGGCCAGACTGGCAACCATCAAACACTCTATGGGCACGCAGGAACGTCGATGGTCCCTACCCTCGCAGATAGATGAACAGGACCCTCAGGATGTTCAAGAAGGCGACCTTCTTTCCTGCCCGACCCGGCGCGTCAGGACGCGCCGGGTCTCAGACAAGGCCGCAGCGAGCCGAACCAGGCTATGGGAATCAGGGTTGAGCTAAGGAAATCTTGCCATCGCAGCCTCGGCCTGAGCCGGACCCTTTCGGAAAGCCGGCGGACTGTTTCACTTACTGGAGGAGCAGTTCGACATGCGGAATCTGTTCTCACAGGTTACTCGATCCGACGCAGTCGTCATCACCGGCGCTTCCACCGGCATCGGCGCCGCCTGCGCCCTCGCCCTCGACAAGGCGGGCTATCGTGTCTTCGCGGGCGTCCGTGATCCGGCGGACGGTGAACGGCTCCAGCGCCAAGCCGGCCCGCGCCTGATGCCCATCCGGCTCGACGTCACGGACCCAGCCTCCATCTCGGCAGCCAGCCATACCGTCACGGCCATGATGGGGGAACGAGGCCTCGCAGGCCTGCTCAACAATGCCGGGATCGGCGTCGCCGGTCCGGTGGAATTACTGCCCCTCGCCGATTGGCGGCGACAATTCGAAGTGAATGTCTTCGGGCTCATTGCGGTCACCCAGACGTTTCTCCCGTTGATCCGCCAGGGACGGGGACGCATCATCAATATGGGATCCGTTGCCGGCCGCGCCGCCATGCCGTTCATGGCTCCCTATGCCGCATCGAAACATGCGCTGGAAGCGATCACCGATGCATTACGTCTGGAGCTGCAGCCCTGGGGCATCCGCGTTATGCTCATCACGCCTGGCGCGATCGCGACTCCCATTTGGAAGAAAACGAAAAAGGAAGCCGATAGCTGGGACGCGGTCTGTCATCAGGATCTCACAGGCATATACAAAGAGGGCGTTACCCGCATCAAAGAGGCGGCGATCGCTGCGGGTGAACAGGCCCAGCCGGCCGCGGTCGTCGCAGAAGCCGTCACCCGCGCCTTGCGGTCCAGATGGCCAAAAACTCGCTATCTTGTAGGCTCGGACGCGGCCATCCGGATCTATCTCGCCATGCTGCTGCCGGACCGACTGAACGATTGGTTGATCACCAGGATCATCAAACTTCCCCCCCGCCGCTGAGGTTTCTACCGCCCTGTCACCCGCACCATGTCGATGACCTCTCCCTTTCGATCGAGATAAATCGAAACCAGTTCGTTCGGGGCCAGCTGCTCGATCGCCGGCTGGAGCAACGGGCGGACTGGAAACGACTGGATCTCATCGATCTTCATCCTGAGACGCACCTTCCCGTCACCGATCGTCACGAAAAATCCTTGGACCTGTCGTTGCGGCGCGCGGGGTGACGATTCCTCGCTCAGTTCGCGCGGTTTCCCCAGGGAAAAGACATCGACCAGGAGGTAGGCTCGATCGACGGCAAAATCGGCCGCCTCGCCGACCTCCAGGGCGGCTAGCTTGTCCATCGCCACCGTCCTCGCATAAAACGCGACATCCCGGCCCGACTCAAGCCGAATCGTCACCCGTTCTTTGACAGGGTTAAACGGCTTTCCCAGAGAGCCGCGGAAAATCTTCGTCGGAGGGATGTCGGCGGGACGTTGATAGGCCACGATTTCGTCCCGATCGTTCACCATGATTTCCACCGTGCCACCCACTTGAAGCCCCCGAGCCTCGTCCCCGCCCGCTTCGAGCGATAGGTAGCGCGGAGCCCGTTCGCCGGTTTCAACCTGCACTCGATCTCCCGTGATGCTGCTGATCGTCCCTTTCACCAATCTGGCACTTGGGAGAATGCCCGGTACCGGTTGCAACTCTTCGATGCTCAGTCCCGACATGAGCTTCGCCGAGCCGCCGCATCCGGCCATAGAACAGGCCAGCACAATCGCCAAGGCCAGTACACGGTCCCTCGTTCGCGTCGCGCCCGGCGCCCACCCTTTTATTTCCATGCCCGATGATAAAACAATGCGATAGCAGGTGGCGAGTCCCGGCCGTCCGACGACGTCAATTTTTTCTGCTGCCATCGGCGCATGACTGCTGCTGGCACAATGCCGGTCACCGACCGACTGGCGGAGCGTCCGGTCGACTCGACCGGCCTCTGACTCTAGGCATTCAGAGACAGCTGTGTTAGAAACCCTGCTGCTGAAACAACACCGTCTGCTGAAGGCCGATGCATCACCCCTTCACCGCCAGTCTGTTCCACTGGATGATAGGCTTTCTTGCCGTCCTGAACGTGGCAGGCTGTTTGTCTCCTCCGGCGCTGAACCGCGCCGTCATCGCTTATGATGAGGCCATCAACAGCGCCATCTCGAAGCAACTGCTGATCAATATCGCCAGGGCTCACCATCACGAGCCGATACACTTTACCGGCGTGGCCAACGTAGCAGCCACCTTCGATTTTCGAATCAATGCCGGCGCGACACCGGCACTCACCGGTGACCATAGCCGCACGCTGGTTCCTCTCTTCGGCGGGTCGATCGCCGAAAACCCCACGATCAGCATCGCCCCGATCGAGGGCGAAGAATTCACCAAGCGGCTCCTTGCCCCGTTCCAGGAAGGCAAACTCACTCTATTGCTACGGCAGGGAGTCGATATCGACATGTTGCTGCGGCTCATGGCGAAGGAACTCCGCCTGACCGACCAGGGAGAAGTGATGGCCTACCGCAACGACCCGTTCGACAAAGACGGCTATGACATGTTTCGCAAAGTCGTCCTCCATTTGTCGGCGATTCAAGACGCCAACCGTCTGTATGCGGAAGCATTGACCTTCGAACGCACCTGGACGATACCGGCCGAATCTGTCACGGCGGAAGGCTTTGCCGCGCTGGAGCAGCAGTATCTCATCACCTACGACCATGAACAACGCGTCTACAGGCTGCGCAAGCCGATGTCCGGACGGGTATTGATTACAAACTATGACCCTGCGATTCTTCCGCCGGCGGAGCGGATCCGCTTGCACGAGGCGGCGGATCAGCGCTCGGCGAACGATGTTTCGTTTGACATTCGCGCCGGACATTACGGCGGGGACTGGCCTCTGCGCGGCGACTTCAGACTGCGAAGCTTCAACGCCATGTTGAATTTTTTGGGTCACTCGGTGGATGAGGATAGGGAGTACGCCGTGGAGAAGGATCCCCGCACACCGCCCGTGGCTGAAAATCCTGTGAATACGATGGACCTCCTCGTTCTGGACAAGGCGCCTGCCGAATCGGGATTGTCGGTTGGCTCACACGGCCGCTACTACGCCATCAATGTAACGGGACCGCAAGCACGCTGGAACCTCGAAGCCTTCAAACTCCTGTCGCAACTCTTCCAAATGACCATCACCGACGTCCCGCGGACCGGCGTCCCCAGCATCACGATCGCAAAATGATTCGCATCGGCCGGCTGCCGTATCGTCATTTTTTCTCTCAATCTCTTGCAACTCCATAGGCTCTCCATTAGGGTGGGCCTTGTCGAACGGATTGTGGCACGCCGCCTCGCGTGATGAATCCCCGGCCATCGGTCTTTTCAGATCATACTCATGCACCATATCGGCCTCTATCGTCCCCTGCCGTGGCAGTGGGCGGCGCTCATGATCAGTCTGCTGCTTTCGACGCCTGCCTGGGCCGACGAAGTACATTTGCTGAATGGGGACCGGCTCACCGGCACGATCGTAAAAATGGAGGAACGTGTCCTGACGCTTCACACGGACTACGGCGGCGAGATCAAAGTCGATTGGGGCAAAGTGCAGCGCCTGACATCCGATGGTCCGCTGAAGATCCTCGTTCCGGGAGAAACGAACTATACCTTTCGAAGCTTTTTCTATGGCCCCCATGACCTTCGCCAGGTGAGAGAACTGGGACCGGATAGTGCGATTCCCTTGACTGCCATCAATGCCATCAACATCGAACCGGTTCGACTCTCCGGAACGGTGACGGTCGGCGGTAATAATACGTCCGGAAACAGCCGCACGAAAGCCTTCAACAGCGCCGCGCGATTGATTCTGCATGCGCACAACCAGCGTTTCATTTTGGAAGGCAAATATAATTATGGCCAAGCGGGCGATCAGGTGACGGCCAGAAACTCCATGGCGAACCTGAAACATAACTACTTTGTGAGCAAGAAAGTCTTCATCGAAACATTCGGTCTGCTTGAAAAGGACGCCCTGCAGAATTTGCAGCTTCGCAGCACGATCGGCAGCGGCTTGGGTTATCAATTCTATGAAAGTACCCGCGCGAAACTCTCGCTGTCCGTCGGCCTCGCCTATGTGAACGAGCATTTCACGACGGCTCCGAAAACAGAGACGCCTTCCGGGCGTTGGAGCCTGCGATGGGAACATACCCTCTTGCCGGACCGCCTCACGCTGTTTCATCGACATGAAGGATTTTGGGATATCAATGCCGGCAACGCGCTCCGCATAAACGCCGACCAGGGAGTTCGAATCACTCTCTACAAGAACCTCTTTTTCAATGTGGAGTACGATGTCCGATTGAACACGCAACCGGCGCCGGGACGAAAAAAAGTCGACGAGGCCATGATTTTCGGCGTCGGATACGAATTCAAGTGACCTGGTCCGTTGTCGCACGAGCGTTCGCCATACCGAGACCGGCTGCGGCTGCACGGCCTGCCACCAGACCGGTCGCCCAGGCCCATTGAAAATTAAACCCACCGATCCGTCCGTCGCAATCGAGCATCTCGCCGACCAGGTATAAGCCCGGTACGAGCTTCGATTCCATCGTGCGACAATTGACCTCCTCCAGCGGAATTCCGCCTGCCGTCACTTCGGCAAAATTCCACCCTCGATCGTTCAGGACGGGAAAACGAAAACGGGTGAGCCCTGCCAAGAGACGCTCGCGCGTGGACCGCGGGACCTGCGCGATGGCCTGCTGAGGGTCGCCGCCGGCATGGCGGCAAAAGGACTCGGCAAATCGCTCCGGCGCCGATTCGGCAAGCAGCTTCAGCAGCGACCGCCGAGGATTGCCGGCGGCCTGCCGGAGGAACCATTCGCGCGCCTGATCCGCAGTCCGGCCGGGAAGAAAATTTCCGATTAGCACACCAGCCTCTCCACGCTCCTTGGCCAGACAGCAGAATCGACTCGCGTCCATGACCACCGGCCCGCTGATGCCAAAATGCGTCCAGAGCAAACTACCGGTCCGGCGATCGACCGATCGGCCCTCCACGATCGTCTGCATTTCCACCTCATGCGACAATCCCGAGAGGCTCTTGTGAAAACAGGTCTCGTCGAGCACCAGCGAGACTAAGGCCGGCACGGTGGGAGTCACCCGATGTCCCAACCGGCGCGCAAGTCCATAGCCCGATCCGTCGCTCCCCGTTCGAGGCAGCGACCGTCCGCCTGTGGCAAGGATCACCCGTCGAGCCGCGATCTCACCATCCTGATATCGGATCAAAAAACGCGCGGGCTGCTCTGTCTCAGATCCTTCCACTTTGTCGAGGCGAGTGATGTCCGTGACTCGATGGCCTGGACAGAAGACCACGCCGAGTTCCCGGCAGCGACGGGTCAGCGCGTCGAGCACCGTGCGCGCCTGATCGGTCACAGGGAACAGTTTGCCGGTATCCTCGCGCTTGAGCTCGACGCCGAGCGATGCAAACCATGTAATGGTGTCCCGCGGAGGAAAGGCCGCCAATACATTGCGGACGAGGTGACGGGCGCCGAAAAAATCTTCCGTAGTCACCACATCATGCGAAACATTGCAGCGTCCTCCTCCTGAAACCAGTATCTTGGCCCCGATGGCCTTCGCGCCGTCGAGGAGATGGATGGTCAGACTCCGCCCCTGCTCGGCGGCAAAAATGGCTGCAGCGAGACCGGCAGCCCCGGCTCCCACGATGCAGATATCGACTGTTTTAGGCTCCATCGGACGCCGGCACTCCCGGAATAACGGCACAACAGCTCAGAGCGGCACAGGAGGGTAGAAGGCTTGGTGCGAACGGGCACGGAGTGCCATCGTCAGGCCATTCCGCCTGCGCGCATGAGTATGGTACAGTCCGGTGATCATCTTTCCCCTTCATTCGACCGCATGACAAGACCAATCCTCCGTCTCGCATTCTTGCACGTAGCCCCTGTGCCGGGAGCGTTGGAACAGAACCGTCTGCTCATCACCGGCGCAATAATGAAAGCCGCCCGTCTCGGCGCCGCCTGGATCATGACCCCCGAATGTGCCGTCACCGGCTACACGTTCGCCGACAGCCTCGGCACCGATTGGATCACGCCGCAGCCCGATCACTGGATGACCGGAATCCACCGTCTCGCGGCCCGGCTGCGCGTCACGATCTTTTTGTCACACCCCGAACGCGACCCGCAGTCCCGCCGATTGCACAATACGGTATTTGCCATTACTCCGGATGGACGACTGGCAGGGACGCATCGCAAGATCAACAGCCTGCGCGTCGGGTCCGAAGCCTGGTCCCATCCCGGCACGCATGCGACCGCGTTTCCCATGCAGCCGTTCGGCAAGATCGGCATCCTCATGTGCGCCGACGCCTTCACACCGGCGATTGCCGATAGTCTGAAGGCGCAAGGAGCGCAGGTGCTGGTTTCATCGGCAGCCTGGGCGCCGGGGCTCCATGGCCCGAACGGCGAGTGGGAACGCTGCACGAAGGATACCGGCTTACCATTGTTCGTGTGCAATCGCACAGGACCGGATCGGACGCTCGATTTCAGAAAGGCAGACAGTGTCGTGGCTCAGAACGGACGACGGCTGCTTTCACTCTCCTCGGAACGATCCGCCATCTTCATCGTCGACTGGGATTTGCAAGCAGGAACGCTTGCCTCGTCGCAATACCAGCGCATCCAGCTCTAGCCCGGACCATTCATGAATCCCTGCTCCGTCGTCCGATCCTCTTGCCCGCCGAGGCTTTTCTCGTTCGGCCTCCTCGACGGACTGCAAGTACGCCTACGGCGGCCTCACGTGCGAGAAGCCCTGCGGGCCTCGGTCACGAACGCCTCGCGACGGCATTCATGAATAGTCCGGGTTAGCAGATGCTGAAAACGTCCGCCACGTTTGTTCTCGCATCGCTCAGAGGCTCAACGTACCACTAGGGAAGGGAGCCTGTCTCGGTAGGCTCAGGGCGTGGGTAGGAATGTCACGCTTCGCCTCTGGGCTCGCTGCGGCCGCGCTGGACAGCCATTTTGAACATCCTGGATGCGGTCTTACCGTGATTTCACGCAGCAGAACATTTGGCCGCCATGGAACCAGGCCTACGGAACATTGAGCTTTAAGAGGCGCAAAATGGTTTTTCGAAGACTGCCAGAATCAGACGCAAGCAATCCTCATCGCGTAGGCATGCCTTCCGTAGACCGTCACGACGACTTCAGCAGGCCTTCGAATAGCGCGAGACCGGCGGGCCAGTCGCCCAGACCGCTGTCGGCATTGATGTGGCCGGCTGAAGGGATCTCCACGAAGCCACTTCCCCAACCCCGGGCGCATCGCCGCGCATAGGTGACGGACCCGAACGGATCGTCGCTGCTGGCGACCACGAGGCTCGGAAAACCAAATTTTCCCAAGGGAACCGGCTGGAAACCTTGTGCCGCCGCGGGAAACAGAGGCCCGTCAGGATCAGGGATCGCCACCAAGAAAGCCGCGCGTACTGGAACAGACGAACGATGCGCCCAATGCGCGACCAGTAGGCATCCAATACTATGGGCCACCAACACGACCGGGGCAGGAACCTCGGTGACTTCGGCCTGGAGCGCGCCCAGCCATTCCTGGCAGATGGGACGATCCCAATCACGCTGCGGCACTCGCCGCCAATCGGGATGACGTTGTTCCCATAGGGTTTGCCAATGTTGCGGCCCGGAGTTGCCGATTCCCGGTACGATCAGGGCCACAGTCCCATCAGCCGTCACCGGTTCACTCGCCATGCCTTGCACGCTCCGTGAGCCAGGCAACCGCCCCAGCGCCTGCGGCCCGACCGCTGGCAAAACAGGCCGTGAGCAGATAGCCGCCGGTCGGCGCCTCCCAATCCAGCATCTCTCCCGCGCAGAATAGACCCGGCAAGGCAGTCAGCATCAACCTGTCGTCGAGCCCCTCGAACATCACTCCACCGGCGGTGCTGATCGCTTCCGTCAAGGGACGCGGCGCCACGAGTGTGAGCGGCAACGATTTGATCGCGGCCGCGAGACGGGTCGGGTCCGTAAAATCTTCTTTCGACATGATTTCTCGCAGCAGACCTGCTTTCACCCCTTCGATATGGGCGCGCCGTTGCAAATGCGTCGCCATCGTGCGTTTGCCACGTGACTGGGACAGGTCCTTGATCAGACGCGGCAGCTCGCGGTCGGGCGCCAGATCGAGCCTCAGAGTGCCCCGGCCCTTGGCTTGAATCTCGTCGCGGAGGCAGCCGGCCACGGCGTAGATCACACCGCCTTCCACTCCGGTATCTGTGATGACGAATTCACCCATGCGGCGCATGACCTCGCCTCGCGGAGATTTTGCGACCACGCCCACGGTTTTCACCGGCTGGCCGGCGAACTTCACGCGGAAATGTTCACTCCACGCCACATCGAATCCGCAGTTGGCCGGTTGCAACGGAGCGATTGGAACCGCACGCGCAGCAAGCAACGGCGCCCATGCGCCATTCGAACCGAGCTTCGGCCAGCTGCCCCCGCCCAGCGCGACGATGGCGGCATCCGGCTGCAGGACGCGCATCCCCCGCGGCGTATCGAAGCACAGTGCGCCTTTCTCGTCCCAGCCACACCAGCGATGCCGCACATGAATGGTCAAACCGGACTGACGCAGCCGCCGCAACCAGGCACGCAGGAGCGGCGCAGCCTTCATATCGGTAGGGAACACCCGTCCCGATGAGCCGACGAATGTTTCGATGCCGAGATCTTTGGCCCAGGCGCAAACCGCGTCGGGGCCGAACCGGTCCAGCCATGGCGCAACCTGCGGCCGACGTTCGCCATATCGGGTCAGAAACAGCTCAGCCGCATCCGAATGGGTCAGGTTCAGTCCGCCTTTGCCGGCCAACAAAAACTTGCGGCCGACGGAGGCCATCGAATCGTACAGATTCACGTTAGCGCCTGCAGCCAGCGCCGTCTCCGCTGCCATGAGACCGGCTGGTCCTCCACCAATGATGGCGATGTCCATATGAGTCACAAAAATGGAACGGTAAACAATTTCGCTGCTCACTCTTAGCACGTATCGCTCTGGAAGAGCATCCATGACGAACTGCTTCACAGCGAGTTCTTTCATCCATGGGTTATGATCGCGGTAACATATCCGGATAGGCCGTATGGTCAGAGCGAGGATTGCGGCTCTCCGAAGAGATTACGTGCGGAATCATTTCACATCGAGGCAGACGACGCCTACGGCTGCCCTCGTTTGATTTCCATTTTGACCGCGAAAAATCGCCGGACGCCGATGACCAGCAGGAAAACACCAGCCGCCATGGATGCCCCGCCCAACAGTTGAATACCGGGCTGCTCCATCCACCACAGCGCCGGAATACCGACGATGAAGAATCCAAGTGTAGTCCTGATATAGGCAAGGAGCGTCCGTTCATTGGCCAACTCGGTTCGTTGCCTGGCCAACCGGTCTCGCACCACTGTGTCGGGAGCGTCAGGCATCGCGAGGCTCCGTAAACCGGAGAACCACACCGCATCGGGAGGTGAGGCTCAAACGATCCCGTGAAAAAGTGCCGTAAGGAAGTCAGTAGTCTGGTTGTGGAAACCCTGTCCGGCGGTTAGCCTGCGACCTTGGCCGGCACAGTGATCTCAGGCATGAATGCTCTGCTTGAATCCAGGCACAATAGCCTTGATGAAGGCGTTCTTTAGCAGATTCACGAGGATATGCCAGGTGTTGGCCCGCGGATCGCTCAATGGACCGGTCACTTCTGTTTCCGTGGCCACGGCCTCCCGCGGCTCATTTTCAAACAATGTGACGATGCCATCCACCATACCTTCATATACCTGCTTGAAAAATCCCTTGTCCTTGTCCTGTGCCGGATCATAGACATCAATATTTTTGAAAAACGGCTTGACGTAGCCCTCGACCTTTCCCCGTTGCACGGTCATTTCGCTGAAAAATGCAAAGGTGCCGGCCTTCACATCGGCGCCGGCGTGGGCCCGTAACAAATTATTCATCGACTTGAGGGCAGTGTTGGTAATCTTGATTTTGACGTCGAAATCGGGCAGCGGCTTTTGCGGCCGGAACACTCCGTTGGCCGTGAGTTTTCCATTGCCCATAAATCGGCCCATGAGATCTATCTTCCCTGTGCCCTTGTCGAACCGATTGGAAAAGTCCTGAATGGTCATCTCCAACTGGGCCAGAAACACGCGATAGCCCGGCTCGGTATCTTTATTCACAAATCCTATTTCGCTATTCGTCACCGTTCCGCGCGCGACTCGGACCGTCAGCTTGGGCTCTGCCTGACCGGCCTTGTCTCGCGCAGCCGCGGCTTTCGCCGCCTGTTTCTTCGTTGTCTGCGCCGCCTGTTTCGCTTTTTCCGTCGAACCGCCCGCCTGCACGTAATCCGCCCTCAATCCATCCACCGTGAGTTCCTGCAATTCCACCTGCTGTACGGTTGGTGAATATTCGACGCGGCCCTTGGCATCGAGAATGCCATCCCGGACCTGTAAATTGACACGGCCCGCCAGCGGCAGCAAGTCCTTGAGGACCACATGGGCCAGCGTGACATCTGCGTTCACCCCGAGATGCGGCTCAGCCAGGAAGTCTGCCTTCCCCACGACAGTGAGCCGTCCGGCATCAAACACCCGGACATCCAGCTTGATATTGGACGGATACACATGGTCGTCCGATTCGATATTGCGAATATTTTCTGCATGAAATTGAAGGGCCTGCAGGCGCAACGGCTTGCTGTCGGGCGAATCGCTATAGGTCACGTCGCCGTCGGAAATCTCCAGGGCATTGATTTCCAATGGATAGAGTTCCAACACCGCTTGTTGCCACCCCCGCTCTTTCAAATCTCGTTTGTCGCGGGCTTCCACGGCGGCTTGTGTTCGTGTGAAGTGAACAACCGGACGCTCGATCTGGTGGTCGCTTACCACATTGCCGGTAAAGAGTTCTCGCCAATGAATACTGGCGGTCCACCGGGCAATGTCCGCGAGAGGCTGCTCGGGGTGCTTCTCTTGGACCAGCACCACATTTTCGAGGTCCACGGACAGCCCTAAGGGATGGAAGTCGAGCGAACCGATCGTTACGTGGTATCCCTGCAATGCCTGATTCGCACGGCGCTCGGCATAGCTCCGCAACGGTTCATCGATGAAGGAGAAGGCCACAATCAGGAGGATCAGCAAAACGGCCAGGACAATGCCGGTTGTTTTCAACCGCGGGTGGGAGGACAGGGACCAATCCATAGGTGACCTTCCCGAGGGCAGAAATGCTTGTGAAAACCCTGTGCAGATTCACTATCGAAGGCATATTACTGATCATCGTCCTCTTCCGCATACTGGCAAAATCCCGAGTTGACGAGGCGATCCCGCAGGGGAAAACACCTATGGCGTTTATCGGCGGCAAGCCCTGACGGAAAGGAACCACTGCGGCTTCATACGACCGAAGTCGGTGCGCAGGCGCCTCTTCAAGCTCGCCTTGGAATCCAGGACATACTGCCTGTCCGGCTCTCGCACGAACACAACCCAATGCCAGCAAGGCCGGTCGCCCTCCTATGCCACTTGATGGCAAGCAAGGCGCAATCGGGCAGGTCCGACCAGGAATGAAACGGCCTGGTCGCCCGCGCGACAGGGATGCCGAACCGCGCGAGTAAGCGCCGTACGTAGGCAGTCTCCGACCACAACTTCCCATCCTGGGCAAAAATGCCCAACGATGCGGCCACGGCCTTTGCACGCGCATAGGACAGTCCCGCGATCGCCCCCACCGCCGCAATGCCGCAGCCCGTTCGTTCTTCTTGAACCACCGGCTCATCCCAGATCCGTTTTCATCTTCCGTCCACCGGAAATGCTGAACCCCTGCCGCTGATAGAATTCGAGCGTGCGGTCGAACTGCGGCAGCGGCGGCGTGGTGACCTCCAGCCTGGTCCAGCCCCTTGATCGGGCAATCTGCTTCGCCTCCGCCAAGAGACGCCCGCCCACTCCTCGCGACCGAAATTCCGAACGTACAAACAACTCGGGAATCGTGCCGAAGGCGCCTTCGGCATAGAGAGCGCGGTTTTCTGACAAGGCGAGAAGGCCCACTGCCGTCTCGTCTTCACGAGCCAGCAGCACCTTGTAGGTTCCATCGGTCAGCCAGCCCTTCACCCGCGCCTCGGTATCGGCTTGGCAAAACCCAAAGGCCTTCGTCCCGATGGCCGCCATGATTTCTTGCAGGAGTTCGCCGACCAACCCTGCGATGACCGGCGCATCGGATGGCTGTGCCTGCGTGATACGAATGAGCATGGCGAAACCCTACCCGCAGAGCGCAAGGGCATCAAGGAGCCGCCGCTCATGCCCTGGGGGCAAGGCGATGGCCAAGGTATGGTCGGCAGGTATCTTGACCCCTTCACTCGACGGTCATCTGGCTAACAAGATTTCCCTCCGTCGAGCGGTGAGCCACCACAGGGATTATTTTCTGCATTGCGCCGGCCATAGTCCGCCACCCCGCCGCGTCGATCCAGTTCTATCAGACAGCACTCATCCAGCATCTGTTTCAATTGCCTCCGGCCTCGCTGCACCCGAGACTTCATCCCGGACAAAGACAGACCGAGACGTTGCGCCGCGGCCTGTTGTGTAATCCCATCCAGCTCAACCAGCACGATTGCGTCACGATAGTCCTGAGACAATCGGTTCAGCATCGGCCGAAGACAGCCGGCCAGTTCCCTGCGGAGCCGGCCGGACTCTTGCTCGCCTTCCACGGAGGGCGCGGAAATCGTCAGGCCGGTCTTCTCCATATCGGAAAGCAATCCGGCCGGCATTTCTCGTCGAGGCCCCGGCGCCCGGTAATGATCGATGATCGCATGGCGTGTGATTTGATAGATCCACGACAGGACCCGGCGCGGGTCCTTAAGGCCATCGAGCCGCTGATGGATTCGCAGAAACACTTCCTGCAGAATATCCTCGGCGTCGGTTTGGTTCGCGACACGTTTCGCGATGAACGCGCGAAGGCCGTCATGGACCTGCTGCCACACCTCTGTCACTGTCGTTGCCATGACGTTCCTCCGCCGTTCTGGTCCATACGGTACTGTTCCTCCGTCATGCCGTACAAGTCACCGGACCAGCCGTTCCATTTCCTTTCGGCACGCAACAGCCGGTATTGGCAAGCGGCCCGGTCACGTCCAACTGCTCGTGGACGGTAAACACCTCCCACGCGTTGCCGTCGGGATCGGTGAACCAGAGCTTATCCTGCCGCGCGAAGCAACAGGCAATATTCTCTTCAACCTTCTCCAGGATGCCGCGTTCTTGTAGCCTCTGCTTCCAAACCGCGATCTCATCGGTCGATGAGACTTCAATTCCCAAATGGTCCACCGAGCTGATCTTCCCGGTAGACGACACCAACGAAAAGTTCAGCGCCGGTTCGGCCAAATCGAATTTGGCATAATCCGTCGTCTGCTTTTGGGGCGGTACCCCGAACACTTTTTCATAGAACGCGACCGACTGAGGCACATGGCGCACATCGAGGGATAGATGGGGTCTCATGGCAGGTCTCCTTTCAAGAGCGGAGGCGGGAGATTCCGCCTTCACCTCTATAGACGGAGGTCGCTGGAAAAGGACGCAACGGGAGGAGATGCCGGGAAAGTAGCCCTACAACCTGTTGTGGAGGACCGATCGAGCGGCGTGACACATCCTCGCCGCGCGTGTGGCGCACGTAAAGACGAGATCCGTCTTTACCCACTCGGCATGACTGCCCGTCCTGGAGACTGGCTCATGGATTCGCGAGATGCAGGTCGTCACTAGCCCGCTACATCCCGATGGTCTCCAACCGTTGGAGGTCTTCCGGGGCAATCGTGAACTGATCGGCCCGCAGGTCTTCTTTCATGTGCTGCTGGTCGGTCGTGCCGGTCAACGGCAGCATGCCGACCTGCATCGCGAACCGAAAGACGAGTTGCGCCAATCCCATGCCATATTTGGCAGCCATCCCCCGCACTTCGGGATCGCCGAATACCTCCCGGTTGGCGGTCAGCAACGAGAAGCCTTGATAGATGATGTGATGGCTGCGGCAGATCGCCCGTACTTCGCGATCCCAGCCCAGCGACGCATAACAGCGATTCTGCACCACCATCGGCCTGTGTGCCGCCCGCTCACAGAGCAGCGTGAGCTGTTCTGCCGACACGTTGCTGATGCCGATCATCTTGGCTTTTCCGGATTCATAGAGGCGTTCGATCGCGGCCCAGATTTCCCAATCTTCTGCCGCCAGCCCACGCCGGTAGTAGGGACCGTGCAACACATAGGAATCCACGTAGTCGGTATGGAGATGCGCCAGCGAACTTTCGAACGACTGTTTCACTTGGGTCGTCAGATCGGCTTGCGCATCATAAGGGGTGCGATGGTCCTGGCCGTTGACGGAGGTGAATTTGGTTTGGAGGAACAGACGGTCTCGCGGCGTTCCCTGTTTGGCGAGCTCCACGAGGGCCTCTCCGACCAATGCCTCCTGGTAATGGATCAATTGATTGGCCGTATCGATTGCCATGAATCCTGCCGTCACGGCCTGTTGCACCAAGCGGGTCGTCGCCTCTTTTTTCCAGGCCGTCCCGTACATGAACGGGGGAATGGACACCTGATTGTAGGCGGTCAACATGACAACAATCCCTCCATGCCATACCATACACACATCGCCACCGCGGTCTCAATATTCCAAATGTCTCGTATTATTGATAGAGTCCCGGTCACATTCAGCGAGGAGCACAGAGTATATGGACGCAGAGCAGACGAATCAGGCAGTGGAACTGAGACTCACCTACCGATACATCAAGGCACATCCCTGGACCGTGCAGGCCATCAGCGGTTTCCTCTCGGCCTATTTCATGGAGAAACCCGGCTTTTCCGTGCGGCGGCATTTCGACGAACTCGAATCCGGCATGCACGTGTGGCAGTGCGACATTCCACCCAACATGAAAATCTCCGTGCTTTTGCGGCGCCTGCAAGCGGATATCCCTCCCTGCCGCCACATACAACCGGCCATCGAGCAGCCTGCCGTCGCGCAATATGTGATCGACTGCCCGGAGTGAGCGGGCCGCCGGGATGCGTTGCAATCGGTAGGGCCGCGCCCTTTTGCTTCGAGCCCTGGGCGCAAGAAAGAAGCGACGGATCAAAACAGCGTGATCGAGGCGAGGCTCAACGCGCGTAGTGGACGATGACGATCCAAAAACCGGTGGGACAACTTGTTTCGTCCTTCCCTGAACAGGTTTGTGAAGTACCGACGCCTCAGAGGTGAAGGCGACCGTCATCAAGATCAGTCGAAACTCCAGCCGTACGTGACTCGAGAGTCTTGCTCAACTGCGTCTAGCCGCCATCATCCTCCTGCGAATACCGGCCGGAATCCAGCCTTGCTCAGAATGAGGGCCACTTCCTTGCGCTTGTCACCTTGAATTTCGATCCGTCCTTCTTTCACCGTGCCTCCTGTGCCACAGGCCTTTTGCATCTCTTTGGCCAATTGCTCCTCCTCTGCCTGGCCAATGCCGGTAAAGCCTGTGACGACCGTCACCGTCTTGCCGCCGCGATGCGCCGTCTGGCGGATGATATCCACTCTGCCGCGGTTCTTCTGCCGTTCCGGTTGCGCCGCATCCGGCCGATCAGTTTTGTCTCGATGCGAAGCAGGCGGCAACTCCACATGCTTCAACGCCGCGAAGGGACTGGGCCAGCGGATCGGCTCACCATCAGTGGGAATGCGTTTGCGCTCCTTCATACCTTCACGCTCCTGCCATCAACGATGAACCGTCGGCCATCCCATTGGATCTATCCTCTGATCTTCGTCGTCATGCCGGTCCACGCCGGCGATGTGGAGATCTCTTTAGTGATGGCGGCATGTAGCCAGCGATTCTCGGCTCGGTGTTACTTTCTTGCTATCCCCGCCTCGGCAAAGCTGCTTTCGATCATGAACCGCAGATCGCTCGCCACGGTGGCCGGATCCACGTTCGGCCCGATCTCGATCCAGTAGTGCATCGTGAACACCAGCGCGTGCTCGCTGAAGTCCTCGAAGAGCACATAGGGTTCGGGGTCCTTAAGAATCAGCCCGTGCCGGCCGGCCAGCTCGACAAGCTTGTCCTTCACGCCCCTGGCATCGGACCCCGTCGCGACCGCAATCCGAAGAGAGTATCGTTTTCTATAACTGGAATAGGTCCAGTTGGTCAGATTCCGCTCGAGCAGATTGCTGTTCGGGATGAGGGTTTCCACTCCGTTCACGTCCCGGATCGTCGAGGATCGTAGTCCGATCGTGGTGACCATTCCCTTGATACTGTCCACTTCAATGACATCGCCGACCCGAAGCGGACGCTCCATCAACAGCAGCAGCCCGCTGATGACGTTCTTCAGCAGATTTTGAGTGCCGAACCCCACCCCGATGGCCAGGGCGCCGCCAAGAAAAGCAAAGGCGGTGATCGGAATCTTGACGGACATCAACGTGGCGATGACGAGCAGTAAAAACAGAACGGCTAAGGCCCACTGGCGAATGATATTGGCGACGTTGGGATCGACCTGGAGCCGGGTAATGGCCTGACGCTCCGCGAATCGAGCCAACATCCTCGCGAGCCAATAACCGACCATCAGGATCGCTATCGCGGTCAGCACCTTCCCAACCGTGACGCTTCGACGCCCGGTAATGGTTTTACCATCCACCTCGACCGTATCTTCGGCGGTGAATAATTCGACGTTCCAGGTAGTCGACAACAACAGCAAGGCCGACGCTCCCCATTCCTTCAGCCGGGCGACCATCGATCTGGCCTGCTCCCGCTGGTCGAATTCCGCCTGCCTGTTTTCCATCAAACTCAACAATGAATCCGCCCGCTGCAGCATCCGTCGATAGAGATCTTCCCGCTCACGATACGCGCTCAGCATATCGTTCAGGTGCTGCGAACCGGCGGAGTCAGAGACCTCTGCGAGGCGCTGATCAACATCACTGATCTGGCTGCCTACCATCACCAATTGTTGCAAGCCGTACTCTTTCCATTCCTGAATCTGCTTGGCCGCAGAAGCGAGCTTCGACGAGGCTTCTCGTTCCTCCGCGACCGAGAGGGTGCCCTGCGCGGTGGCAAAGCGAACTTCCCAGAGATGCCGCTCTTGCCCAAGTCCGTTCAGCATTTGCCGCAGGAGGTCCACGCGCAAATCGGCATTGTCGAATTGCAGGCGTTTCACTTCGACGAGATCGGTGAGGCGAGACAACCGGTCCGATTTGGGACGGCCCGATTGTGATGCAGGAGCTGCCGCATTGGCCGCAGCCAATTTGCCTTCCTCGGCAGCAACCGCTTGTCGCTGCCGTGATTGTTCAGCCACGGCTCGATCCATCTCGGACATCAGCGCCTGACGCTCGTCATCCAGCCGCTTTTTTATTTTGTCATACTCCTGTTGCGTGAATTCGACCTGCTGTTCGGCCACGGAGAGTTGGCGATCGAGCAAGGCGGTCCGGTGGCGAGCCTCGGTCAATTCTTCCTTCATCTGCGCCTTGTCGGCCTCCAACATGCCGGCTCGCGCGGCTTCCACCCGCTCGTGCAATTGAGCAAGATCGCGGTCCCATGTGAGGGCTTCCCGCTTGGCCGGATCCTCTACCCCTTCGAGCCGTTCCGAAAGCTGCCTGACTCGTTCTTGTGAGGCTTTGAGGTTGCGCTGCGTGTCATCGGCCAAGCTCTCGGCCATGCTGAGTCTGGTTTGGATGCCCTGCGCCGTGAGCCTCTTGGAGCGCGCCGAATCGCGCAGCTCATCGACCTTGAGAACTGGTGACGGCGGCGGCTTGTGAGATCCATCCCATTCCTTGCTTTGACGTTCGGCCTGCCGGACACGCTGCCGCATCTGCTCCAAGTTCTTCAACGCATCGAGGTGCTGCTCATAAATTTGCACCAACTGTTGCAGCAGCGAGCGGCGTTCTATCACCCGGACGTCCGACTTGTCCGAAGGCGCGCCTTTCCGCATGGTCTCGGGGGAATCGATCTGATTCAATTCTTTTTCAGCGGCTGCGCGTTTACTCTGGAGATCAGCGACGGCGGCGTCCGGGCCAGCCCCTTCCGCCGGAGGCTGGGCAGGGTTCCCGGAAAGAGCCTCAAGCGCGGATCGAACGCCCTTTTCCACGGGCGAACCCTGTGCCTGCGCGAAGGCATCGTGGCATTGGAACAGGCCAATGAAGAACCAGATGATGATGGTGGGGATCATGGGCACGAACGTACACCTCCCGCTGTCGTGAAACATCCTGATCCATATGTACAGAGCCGTGGGGGATAGTACAAGCCGGATGACCGAGTGAAGGGAAATCAGGCCTCGGCCGAGACTGTGGCATGGAAAGCAATGGAACCTGCGCCGGACGCAGAAGCTCAGGCCGTTTCGATCCGGCAGGATGCTCAAAAAGGCCGTTCAGCAAGGCCGCAGCGAGTGAAAGGCCGAGGCGTACCCTCGGGGTACGTTGAGCCTGTGAGCGATGCGAGAACGCCGCTGGCGGACTTTTTCAGCATCCTGTTGAGGCTCGATCATTCGAGCTCCGCGATATACATCCCTTCGACCCGTTCGCGGGCCCAGGGCGTCTTGCGAAGAAACGTGAGACTGGATTTCACGCTCGGGTTGTTCAGGAAGCAGCGGACCGGAAGACGACGCCCGAGCTCGATCCACCCATGGCGGTCGACCAATGTGGTCACGATGGTCTCCAGCGTGACGCCGTGCAAGGGATCGCGGGGATGGGCAGTGGGAGGTGGCTGAGTCACGTGGTCAGTTTGTGGTGGAAGATCGTTGTTCGTGGCTCAACAAAATTACAGGCTAGCAAGTATGTCGGCAGATTCGACTAGGATCAACGAAGGTGATCGCATGAAGAATGGAATCGCGGGCGATAAAGTCTTCGATGTCCTGAAGATCTTTTCCGGCGGTCAGCGACCAGCGGACTTGCGCCATCGGGCGATTCTTTCTTTCAACTCTTGATGCGTGAGGACCCGTCCCTCCGCCACGTCCTGAAAGCCTTTTTCTACCTGCTGCTTAAAGAATAATTCTTCCATGATTACGTCGGCAATCACATCTTCAGGCAGTTTCTTGATCAGCTCTAGCGCCTCGGCTTTTGTTCGAGCAACTGACTAACTACCACGTCTTTTCGCCTGCTGTTTCAGGAGACTCCTGAGGCGAGCCATGCTTACAGGTTGCCCTTCAAAATCCATGGACTGGATCACGTGTTTGAGAATTGCCTTGCGGTGAAGGGCCGCCACCTTCTCCGGCGTGGCGTACTTTTTCCTCCAGGCACGTAACTTCGCATCCGCTTTAGCAGGATCTGTAGGTGGATGGCTCGCCTTCTTCATCGGTGACATTTTTTCAGGAAGTGAGATCGGAGACAACCGTCGCCAGGGTTCGACGCAGCATACCGAAGGCTTGCACGATTGCGATCCCCTTCATTTGGCCTTAAAGCTCACAATCCAGACTGTCAATATACTGTTCAAACTAGCAGAGACCGGGATGGTTTACTTGGCATGCCCCAATCAATGTATACGCCGCTATATCCCAACAGCTTTAGAAATATCCTGTCCAAAAAGTTGACCAGAAAGAAATATTCATGTGTTAGCTTCTGGCGTGAGAGCAGATGATTCAGGAAGTTTGCGATCGTGGGCGCGCGACATACAAGGAAGCCGGTGAGGCAAACCGCTGCCTGAGGGCAGCCACCACCGCTTCATCACCGGCTGCCGGCAGCACTGTTTCTGCAACCGAATGGCCGGAGCGAATCGCGATACGGCCGCAGACGATCAGCAATAGGATCGCAGGGACCCAATTCTGCCAGGCGTCCAATTCCCATCCATAGGGCGTGTAAAGTAGGTGCTGTTGAAGGGCCAGAAATATTGGATCGGCCAATCCGTCCCGCTGCCGAGAAGATCGCACAGGAGATGGAGATGGAAAGCGCCCAGGCTGAGCCACCACACCTTGATGCGATTCTTTGCCCGGCAGGAAAAGAGCAGTCCGATAAGGAGGCAGGCGAACAAGCCATGGGTCAACGCATGGTGCCAACGCCCATAGGCTTCCGCGCCTGCCAGAATCGACAATCCGTCAAGATCCGCCGTGACTCCCGCCCACGCGATCAACCGCCGGTCACCTTTTGACCCCCACCTAACGCCGGCAGGCCAGAACGTGCCGTATTCACTCGGGCGAGGGCCTTCCGAGGCCGCGCGTTGGTGAGCACAGCAGCCCCGCGTACCCAGATTCCGCTATTCACCCTATCCGCTGCCTCGGAGAAGGGGCCAGGTTGTCTTACTGCGCGCAGCCTTCTTATCCACCCACCCGGGGCGCGCCGAGACGAGCCCTGACCCAGGCGAGCACTGTTTCATCGTGCGCGTTCTGCGAGCAAGAAGGATGGCTTGGCCGGTCCGGTATGCTTCCAGCAGCCGTCGAGACTAGGAAATTCCTAGGGCCGATATGCCTTATCTTCCCGCCTAGGCGTGATCCGGTCTCCTGTGCTATAGATTCACCGCGGTTCGCGTCAGAAACCTGGGAACAACATTAGCCGGATGTCCTCTTCACTCGATTCGCTGTTCATCATTTTTTCCGGCCTCATCATCCTCAGCATCCTGACCATTAAACTGTCCAGTCGATTCGGTATCCCTTCCCTGGTCCTCTTCCTCGGTATCGGCATGGCGGCCGGGTCCGACGGCTTCGGGGGAATCTATTTTGACAATCCCGCCATGGTCCAGTCGCTGGGCGTCATCGCGCTCACCTTGATCCTGTTCGCGGGAGGGCTGGAAACGGAGTGGACCGGGGTGCGCCCCGTTTTATGGAAGGGCTTGTCTCTCTCCACGATCGGCGTCTTGATCACTGCGCTACTCGTGGGCCTTTTTGCCTCCTGGATTTCGGAGTTCTCTTTCCTGGAAGGCCTACTCCTGGGCGCGATCGTGTCGTCTACCGATGCCGCCGCCGTCTTCATGGTCTTGCGAAGCAGGACGGCCAACCTCCCACGGCCATTGGCGCGCCTGCTCGAACTGGAATCCGGCAGCAACGATCCGATGGCGGTGGTGCTCACGATTGCCCTGATCCACCTGCTGACCGACCCCAGCACCTCGATCGGAGAGCTTGCCTTCTTCTTTGTGATGCAGATGGTGGTCGGGGGGGCGCTGGGCGTTGCGATGGGAGAGATCATCCGACGCACGTTCAACGTGCTTAACCTGGATCTGGAAGGGATTTATCCGGTCCTGTCCGTCGCGCTGGTATTGCTGACCTATGGAATCACCGCATCCCTGAACGGCAGTGGATTTCTAGCGGCCTACTTGGCCGGAGTGATCGTGCGGAGACGGCCCTTCACCCACCAGCAGAGCCTGTTGCGTTTCCACGATGGGATGGCCTGGCTGATGCAGATCACCATGTTCCTGATGCTGGGATTGCAGGTGTTTCCGGGACGGCTCCTTCCGATTGCCTGGGTCGGTCTGCTGATCTCCCTGTTCCTTATCGTCGTCGCCCGCCCAATCAGCGTCTATACGGCCTTGGCCTTTTCTCATATGCCCTATCGGGAACAGACGCTTCTGGCATGGATGGGACTCAGGGGATCCGTGCCGATCATCCTGGCCACCTTTCCGCTCTTGGCCGGTATCCAACAGGCTGATATGATTTTTCATCTGGTATTTTTTATCGCGCTCACCTCCGTCGCGCTCCAAGGCCCGCCCCTCCCGTTTATTACCCGTCTCTTGAAGCTTGAGCCTCCGCCCTCTGAAGAAGTCCAATACCGGCTGCAACTCGATCCGCGCGAAGCGTCCAAAACCACGTTGTAGCGATTTCTCGCACAGTGCCGTGGCGGGTGAGATACGATTCACCTGCATGGCGCGCGCGGAGCGTCAGCTCGCCGCGAAGCA
>JAJFBJ010000183.1 GCA_020697375.1 Nitrospira sp.
CAAGCGGACCCGGCGGGCAGGAAAGGGACTGCTCAACCATGGCATTGCGCCGACTCACATCCTGACAAGTCCCCTGGTGCGGGCCCGCGAGACGGCCGAGATTCTTCAGAATCTTTTTCGCCCCAGGCTGATCGTGCGTATCTGCGAAGAACTCACTCCTGAAGCGGCGCCGGACAAATTATTTTCGTTGTTTGATACCCTGCCACAGGATTCCGTGGTGCTGTGCGTCGGGCACGAGCCCCATTTGAGTTTGGCAGCCGGTATCCTCCTCGCGGGAAAACCGATCGCAGGTCTTTCGCTGAAGAAGGCCGGCGCCTGTTTGATCAGGGTTGAAGGGGCCATACGGCCGGCGAAGGGCCATCTCGAATGGTGGACGACGGCGGCGCAACTTCGCGCGCTCGGTGAACCCCTGGCACGATGTTAAGAGGGGCCAACTTCCTATGCCGTTCCAATGGCCGGTGAGGTGCGAGCCTGGGTTCCTGGCAGCAGCGGTTGAATGCTGGCGCGGAGTTCGTTCTGAATCTCTTCGAGGGGCTTGCGGGCGTCGATCACTCGAAAGCTGAACTCTTCCGCCATTGAATCGAACTCTTTGATGAGGAGGCCCTGATACTTTTTGAAGCTGTCGTAAAGGTCCCCGCCGAGACGAAGATCCATCCCGGATTCCCAATAGTTCATGCCCTTGCTCTCGATCACCCGCAACGCTAGCGTCTCGACATCGATGCGGAGGTAACAAACCAGGTCGGGAATCAGCGCAAAACCGAACACATCTCTGATCCATCGGCGGTCCCCGCTCCGTACGACATCGCGAGCGAACGCGGTATAGATATATCGATCGGCGAGGACGACGAAACCCGAGCGAAGCGCCGGAATGATCTGGTGCTCCAAGCGATCCGCAAAGTCCGTCGCATACAACAGACTGAAGGACCAGCGATCCAGAATGTTTCCCTGTTTGGCCACTTCAATGGCCTTGGACATGAGATTCGATCTGGTCCATCCGGTGGTCACGACCCCATAGCCCTGTACTTCCAGCCAGTCCTGAAGCGATTGGATATGCGTTGAGCGGCCGACCCCGTCGGCCCCTTCGATCGCAATCAGCTTGCCCTTCAAGTCATTCGGATTGAGATACGTCAAACCGTCGCCAAAATAGCGTCCGCCGCCCATGCGTTCCTCTCCTTGGTTTGTACTGCGTAAGGGCCTTGCTCACCATCGCCCGCATGTCTCCCTGTTGAATCGTGATGTCTTTCGTGGCATCCATGACGGTCAGTCCGAATTCATGCACGATCTTGTCGTACTCGGTCAGGATGCGCGACTGAAACAACAGGAAGCTTTCATTGATGTCCTGACTCAATCCTAAATCCATACCGGCTTCGTAATATTTCAGCTGCGCGCGGGTTCCGCCGAGCAGGCGCGACATGGCCACATCGATCGGCACATTGAAATAAAAGGCCAGGTCCGGTCTGATCGCAAAACTGTAGAGCTTGCGAACCCAGGAAGGCGAGACCCCCCGCACCACATCGCGCGCGAACGCGGTATACATGTACCGGTCGGCCAAGACGAGCATGCCGGCCTTCAGCGGCGGAAGAATCTCATGGTACAACCGGCTGGCAAAGTCTGTCGCGTGCAGGAGACTGAAGGTGGTCGGGGTCAGGCTCTTGTTCTTCTTGCCCCGCTTCGTCGTGGTACGGACCAGGTTCGATGAGTTCCATTCGGTAAAAAATACCTTGTGGCCTTGAGATTCCAGCCACTTTTGCAAAAGCTGTAGCTGAGTGCTTTTTCCGGAACCATCGATGCCTTCCACGATGATGAGTTTGCCGGGATAGGGATGCCGCGTCGTCAAGAGTCCCTGATTGGTCATGTGGCCCCATTGTCGTGAGAGGTCACCATGAACTGAACCGGCCGTTTGAAGACCTTTTCGAACAGATCGCTGCGGGCCCGCGCGGCCCAGATTTCCAATTCCGCATCGCCCGACACTTGCAAGGTGATGATCACGGTCTTGCCGAGTTTCACATCGACGCTCTGCACCACGGCGAACTGACTGCGGTCCAAGCCGTCGGCAATGCGAAGCAGCGCGGACAGCACGTTGATGACGCGTTGCGTGCCCTGGGGCAGGGCAGTGAACTCATCGTGCTTTCTGTGGGGCACCGCCCGGCGGTGATAACGCGCGATGTTCGCTACCAGGTCGATTTCGTCGGCGGTAAATCCGGACAGGTCGCTGTTCTTGATCAAATAATAAGCGTGCTTATGGTGCTGCCGCGGATTGATCAGATATCCGATATCGTGCAGGATCGCCGAGAACTCCAGCCATTCGCGCTCGCGCTGCCCGAATCCATGCAACGGTTTGGTTTGATCGAAAAGCCGTAGCGCGAGACCCGCTACATGGATGGCATGCGCCTCGGATACGTGACAGCGGCGGGCCAGGGCCAGGATGTTTCGCCTTCGGACGTCCGGGATATCCCGTTCAGCCTGAATTCTATCGTGATGCCGCTGTATGAAGTCGTAAATGACTCCTTCCCGGATGGCCTTATCACAAATCGTAATCTCGTCTTTTTGCAACAGGTCCAGCAGGATCCGGAATACCGTCGCCGCCGGCAGCAATGTGTCCACACGTTTCGGATCGAGGCCGGGAATAGCCAGGCGCGTTTTCAAGGTAGCATCGGCCAGGCGCTTTTCGGTCGCTGTGACTTCTTTCGCGGAAATTTTCGCCAGGTTCAGTTGCGGCAGCGGACGCCCCGTGCGTTGCAGATGAATCACCTCGGCCAGGTTGCCGGCCATTCCCGAAGTGGCAATCACCTGTTCGATCCGCTTGTTCTTGTAGGGGCCGAGCGCGCTCTTGAGCTGGCTGGTGACGGCTTCCTCCAACTCTCGTTGCATGGCTTTGGACGGCGGGGTCTTCGTCAGATACATGTCCTTCAGGCGGATTGCTCCCAGCTTGAGACTGCGGGCATGGAAGACCGATTCCCGGTTGCCGACGATCAGCTCGACCGATCCTCCCCCGATATCGATCACGAGCGTGGGCTGCTCTGGCAACGCCACGCTGTTCTGCACGCCGAGAAAGATCAAGCGGGCCTCTTCCGCGCCGGTAATGACACGTACGATCAGGCCCGTTTGCTGCGCGACATGATCCAGAAATTCGCCGCCATTGCGAGCCTCGCGCACCGCGCTCGTTGCCACGCCCTCGATCCGTTCATAGCCCTTGTTCCTGGCGAGGGTGACCAGGTTACGGATGACTTCCAGCCCGCGCATCATGGCCTGGTCGGAAAGCCGGCGCGAGGTGAAGACCCCGTCGCCCAAACGCGTCATGTCTTTGAAGCGGTCGAGAATCTTATAGGAATAATCCGGCTGGACTTCCGCTAAGACCATATGAATGGAATTGGTGCCGATGTCGAGGACGGCGAGCTTGGGCATCTAATAACTCGCGGAGGGGGCGACGTGCCGGATGTTCTTGCCTTCGACCATGTAGACGACCAGCTCCGCAATGTTGGTCGCGTGATCGGCAATCCGTTCGAGCGACTTGGCAACGAAGGTGAGCCGGATGGCGCGGGTGATCGTGCGCGTATCTTCCAGCATAAAGGAGAGGAGTTCTCGAAACAACTGCTCGTTCAATTCATCCACGAAGTCGTCGTCTGCGCAGACCTTCCGCGCCAGTACCGGATCCGAATTCACGAAGGAGTCCAGACATTCCTTCACCATTTGCATCGTCCAGTTGGCCATCCGCGGAATATCGATGTAGGGTTTCAGTTGCGGCTCGAGGTTCAATTCCAGCGCCCGCTGGGCGATGTTGTCGGCCAGATCGCCCATCCGTTCGAGTTCCGAGGATATCTTCATCCCCGTCGTGACGAAACGGAGGTCCCGGGCCGTGGGCTGCTGAAGGGCCAACAACTGAATGCAGAGATCGTCGACCTCGACGTCGAGTCTGTTGACATCGTGATCCTGTTCGATGACGACCTCGGCTAAGTCCGAGTCCCGATCCACCAGGGCCTGCAGCGCCTGCTGAATCTGTGATTCCACGAGCCCCCCCATGCGAAGCAGCAGCCGCTTCAGGTGGGCGAGGTCCTGGTCGAAGTGTCGTTGCATCGTCAGGCTCCTTCTCTGGCAGGATGTTGACAAACCATTTTTATGCCTCTGAGCACTAAGACATCTGTGAGTCAGGGGATGTGCAGGTTGTCCGCAGGATGGTCAAAATGGTCGTCCAGCGCGGCCGCAGCGAGCAAAGAGGCGAGGCGTACCCTTGCGGTACGTTGAGTCTCTGCGCGATGCGAGAACAAAGCTGGCGGCCATTTTCACCATCCTGCCGGTTTATCCGAACCGGCCGGTAATATAGTCTTCGGTCCGTTTGTCCCGCGGTGTCGTGAAAATGGTTTTCGTGTCACCGAACTCCACCAATTCTCCCATCAAGAAAAACCCGCATTGCTCGGAGACGCGCGCGGCCTGCTGCATGTTATGCGTCACGATGACGACGGTGTAGATCTCTTTCAGTTTATGAATGAGTTCCTCGATCTTGCCGGTCGCGATCGGATCGAGCGCGGAGCAGGGTTCGTCCATGAGAATGACTTCGGGCTGTACCGCGAGCGCGCGCGCAATGCACAGACGCTGCTGCTGTCCCCCGGACAATCCCAACGCGCTCTGCTGGAGCCGGTCCTTAGCCTCCTCCCAAAGTCCCGCTCCCTGCAAGCTGTTCTGGACCAGTTCGTCCAGCCTACGCTTGTCCTTGGTGCCATGCAAACGCGGTCCGTAGGCCACGTTGTCGTAGATCGATTTGGGAAAGGGATTCGATTTCTGAAAGACCATGCCCACCCGCTTCCGAAGATCGGTCACATTGATATCGGGATCGTAAATATCAACGCCGTCGAGCTCCACTCGTCCTGTTGCGCGCGCGCCTTCCACCAGATCGTTCATGCGATTCAGACAACGCAGCAGGGTGGATTTCCCGCATCCGGAGGGCCCGATGAACGAGGTCACCGAATGTGCCCGCACCGTCAGTGCCACCTGTGACAGAGCCTGCCGCTGGCCATAATAGAAATCCAAGTTCCGGACCAGTATTTTGACATTGAGGGCGGACGTCGTCGGCTGCATGGCG
>JAJFBJ010000009.1 GCA_020697375.1 Nitrospira sp.
GCGGGTGACCGGAAAGACGTACCGCTCGTCATCACCATGACGGCCGAAGGAAATCTGTTCATGAACGACCAGCCGGTTCCTCCGAACGGCTTGAGGATCGTCCTCACTCCGCATCCACGCGAATCCTCAGTACTCGTCCGGGCTGACCGGGTGACGGTTCTGGAACGGTTCGTCTCGGTGGTGGATGAAGTCCGCAGTTTGGGATTTCAACAGGTGAACCTGGAAGTGGTGCGCTCGTGAGCGCAGAACAGCTCGCGGAGAAGTCTCATCGCCGCCGCTCGGGTTTCTGTTGGGTCTTCTCGGTGGGTGCCCATGGTTTGCTGGTGTCCGCCGCCATGGCGCTGGTATCGGAGCTTACGCTTCCGCCTCCTCCCGAGACATTCAAGTGGGATGTCTCGGTGGTGCAGGCGCGGGTTCCGCCGAAGACGTCCATTGCCCCGCCCCCTCCGCCCGTTCAGCCACCTCCCCCGGAACCGCAACCGGTCCGTACGCCAACGCCCAAAAAAGTTCAACCGGTTAAGGCTGAGCCAGTTGTGCAGGCGACGAAACCGGTGCAGGACGTCCAACCGGTGCAGGAAAACCGGCCGGTTGAGAATGCTCAACCGGTACAGGACACCGTACCGGTGCAGACTGCTCAGCCTATTCAACACACCGTGCAACAGCAGATTGAGAGCGCCACCAAGCCGATACAGGACGAAGTCCGGCCTTCACCCCAAGTCACACAAACGGTAACGAAAACCGAAGCGCCGATCGAATCGACAGACACCGTCGAACAGCAGACGGTACCCACACAACCGGTCGTGACCGCAGCCTTGAGTCCCACCGTATCCACGACCGAGCGAACTGTTGTCGAAGACTTACACGCTCCGATCGATACTCCCCGTACGATTGAGCAGACCGTCTCCGCGCGAACCGCTCCGGAGATCCAACAGCGCGCGACGGTGCAGCACATGGCGGTTCGATCGAGGCCGGCGACTCGTCCCGATTACGGATGGCTGTCTCAGGCCCTGTGGTCTTCGGTGGAGCAGCGGAAACGATACCCGCAGGAGGCCCGGCGGAACCACTGGGAAGGGAAAGTCATTCTTCGGTTGAAGATCGAGCAGCGGGGTGCCGCGATCCATTTGCTCGATGTGGCGCTGGAGGAGAGTTCCGGGCATACGGTCTTGGACCGTCACACCCTGGAGATGGTCCGCAAGGCATTCCCATTGAACGTCAAGCACGCCTTGGCTGAGAAGAAAATCGAACTTCATCTGCCGTTTTCCTATCGCATGGAGTAACCATCGTCGGACGACAATCACGAATCGGAGGAACACGTCATGCATTCAATACATGGCATCCGGCATCGGCTTACCATTCTCACAGCCACTGGGGCGCTTCTGTTTCTGACGGGGTTTTCCGCTTGGGCGCAACAGAACGGGGACAAATCTTTTCATGCCATCGCGACCGACGCGAAAGACGTGCAGACGGATCTGAAGAACGTACTGTTCTATTGGGAGGAGAAGGTCAGCGAAACCGCCTTCATTCCGCACGAGTTGAAGCACCTTCCAGTGAAGCGGGGCACCGCGACCGTCAATATCAAATTCGACGGCATCACACACTTCGATGTGAAATCAGGGGCGGAGAAATCCCCTCCCACTCTCCACATCACCCTGACGAACGGCAAGACCGGGGAATTTCCCCTTGCCATCGACGGCAGCTTTAAAGGTGAATCGGATTTCGGAAAGGTGGAGATGCCGGTGAACGCGCTGAAAAAACTTGAGTTCAAATGATCGACCAGCCCTCGCAACGGCCACCACTTTCGTGAAGGATACAGTCTATCCATGGGCTCAAGAGGAACCGACCAGTAACACCACGCATGCACTCCCGTCGCGCAACATACCTGGTCCTCGTCGTTCTCCTGGCGTTATCTACGTTCTTCACCGCCAAGTGGACCGGTCTGACGGCGATCCGGGACGCGGAAGAGACCGACCCTTCAGAAAGCGAGACGGGTGTCATCCTTGAGCCGGTGAGAATCGAGGCCCTCCAGCAGAGCATTAAGGCAGTCGGCACGTTGCGCGCCAACGAATCAATCGTCATTCGTCCGGAGATCGCCGGCCGGATTCGGCAGATACTTTTCCAGGAAGGTCAAGCTGCCGAAAAGGATGCCTTGCTCATAGAACTGGATGATTCAGAACTTCAGGCGGAACTCTCCCAAGCCACGGCTCAGCTCAAAGTATCGCGTCTGACATACGAACGCCTCAAGCCGCTCAACCTTGAAGGGAAGCGGTACGTCACGAAACAACAGCTCGATGAAGTCGCCGGCTCTCTCCAGGTGGCGCAAGCCAATCATGTTTTGTACAGCACCCGTCTAGCCAAAACCAAAGTCCGTGCGCCGTTCGATGGTCTCCTTGGCATCCGTCGGGTGTCACCCGGTGACTTTGTGACGACCGGTCAGGATTTAGTGAACCTCGAAGATGTTCGGACCCTGAAGATCGACTTCAAGGTTCCTGAAACACTGCTCCGGCACCTTGTTCCAGGCCAATCTCTCGAACTCACGACGGATGCCTATCCGGGGAAGACCTTCCGCGGCACCGTATACGTCATCGACCCAAGGGTAGACATGGCGACTCGTGCCGTTCAGGTGCGTGCTCACATTCCCAACGTGGAGCAGCGACTACTGCCCGGCATGTTCGCGCAAGTCACGTTGCATCTGGGAGAGAAAGAACGCGCGATGCTCATCCCTGAAGAAGCCGTCATTCCCCAAAAAGATCAGACCTTCGTCTATCGGACTCAGGACGGAATGGCTCGTCGAACCGCCGTCCAACTGGGAATACGCACCAGAGGGTTCGTGCAGGTGCTGAGCGGACTGCAGGAGCAGGATGTCATCGTGCGTGTCGGGCATCACAAACTGCACGATGGCGCGCGCATTCGGGTTGTCTCGGCGATACCCGCCCGTTAACGCTTTACGTCCGAAACCTTGTATGAAATTGTCTGACCTGTCCATTCAGCGGCCCGTCCTTGCGACGGTAATGACGCTCTTGCTGATGCTGTTCGGCACTCTCAGCTATTCTCGCCTGCCCGTCCGCGAGTATCCGGACATCACTTTCCCGGTCGTCTCGGTGTTGACGGTGTATCAAAGCGCCGATGCTCAGCTGGTTGAAACCGATATCACAGCCGTCCTCGAGGATGCGCTCAGCGGAATCGAAGGCCTCCGCACCCTGCGCTCAACCAGTCGGGAAGGTCTGTCGAACATTGCCATTGAGTTTGCGTTAACACGTAATCTGGATGCAGCCACCAATGACGTCCGGGACCGTGTGGCACGGGTGCTGAGCCTGCTCCCGCGGGGAATCGAACCCCCGCAAGTCATGAAAGTGGATAGCGACGCGGACGGCATTGTGTGGCTGGCCCTGCTCAGCGACCGGCACACCGAACTGGAAATAACTGACTTCGCCGAACGCCAGATCAAAGACCGGCTCTCTTCCCTGCCTGGTGTCTCCAACGTCATGCTCGATGGAGGACGGCGGTATGCGATGCGGATCTGGCTGCATCCGGATCGGCTCGCATCCAGACTCCTGACCGTGCAGGATGTCGAAGATGCGCTTATGACTCAGAATGTGTCCATCCCCACTGGCCGAATCGAGAGTACCCAGCGGGAATTCAGCGTCCGGATGGGCGGCGGCCTGGAGAAGCCTGCCCAGTTCAATCAGCTGATTTTGGCTTATCGAGATGGGTACCCGATCCGGCTACAGGATGTCGGCTCCGCCGAAATTGGAGCGGAGGACGACCGCAAGTTGGTGCGAGTCAACGGCAAACCAGCTGTCGGGCTTGGCATCATGAAACAATCCAAGGCCAACACCTTGGAGGCAGCTCGCGCCGTGAAGGAGCAATTGCCGGCCTTGGAAGCCTTGCTTCCGGAAGGGATGAAACTGGTCACGGCTTTCGACAGCTCCGTGTACATCGAGCAATCTCTGCACGAAGTGTATGTCGCCGTCGGGCTCTCCCTACTGCTCGTCGTGCTGGTGGTGTATCTCTTCCTTCGCAGTGTCCGCGCCACGTTGATCCCCACGGTCGCCATACCCGGCTCCATCCTGGGCACGTTCGTGCTCATGCATGTGACGTCCTGTTCGATCAACACGATCACGCTGCTGGGATTCGTCCTGGCCATCGGACTCGTCGTCGACGATGCCATCATCGTGGTGGAAAATGTCTACCGCCGAATAGAACGAGGCCTCAACCCAATGCAAGCCGCCATCGAAGGCAGTCGTGAAATCGGGTTTGCGGTGATCTCGACGACCCTGTCGCTTGCGGTCGTCTTCCTCCCGATTGCGTTTCTTCCCGGTGTCGTCGGTCGCCTCTTTACCGAATTGGGCATTGCCGTGGCCGGATCGGTGCTGCTATCCGGGTTCATCGCCCTGACGCTCACCCCGGCGATGTGCGCCCGTCTGTTGGGACCAACTGTGGGCACGACGCGTCCTTCGCAGGTTTCAGCCCTGGATGCAGCCGGCTGGCTCCAATGGGCCACTCGCTGCTATCGACAAGCTCTGGAAATCGCTCTCGGCGCCAGGGCGACTGTGCTGAGTATCGCCATCGCTTCGGTGGCAATCAGCGCCCTGCTGCTCTTGCGGATCCCAAGCGAACTCGCGCCCTTGGAAGACACCGGATGGTTTCCGACTCTCGTCAGCGCGCCTGAAGGATCGACCCTGGACTATACGGATCGATACACCAAAGAGTCTGAACAGATCCTGGCTCGCATCCCGGAAATGGACTCCTACTACACTGTCGTCGCCAAAGGATGGCGGCCGACGCTCGTCAATCGCGCAGTCACCTGGGTGACGCTCAAAGATTGGTCCGAGCGCAGCCGCCTGCAACGAGAGATCGTTGCTGAAGTCGAGCCTGAACTCTCGGCCATTCCCGGAGCCACGACGTTTGCATTCAATCCTCCTCCGTTCAATCAAGAGGAAAGCAAAACGCCGGTTCAACTCATCATCAGCGGGCCGGCCTATGATGTGCTGGACAGAATCGTGGCCAACATCCGTGAGGACCTCGCCGCTTATTCAAGCGTCGCCAACTTTGAAAGCGACCTAGACTTGAACAAGCCGGAATTGCGGATCGAGGTGAACCGCGACAAGGCGGCAGACCTGGGCATACCGGTGGAAACCATTGGCAGAACACTCGAAGCGTTTTTAGGCGGTCGCCGCACCACCATGTTCATGCGGGAAGGAAAGGAATATCCTGTCATCGTGCAGACTCAGGCTCATTATCGCAGCACTCGCTCGGACATCGAACAGCTCCAAGTCAGAGGCACGCAGGGCGATCTGATTCCCCTCAGTAACCTCGTCACCGTGCGGGAAACCGTGGCGCCGAAGCAACTGAACCACTATGAGAAACTGAGAGCTGTGACGATTAGTTCCAGTGTGGAGTCGGGCTCAACGCTGGGCCAATCGCTCGCTTCGATGGAAAAGCTGGCCAGAAAACACCTGCCTTCCGGCGCCAGCATCAGTTACTCCGGAGAATCGAAAGAATTCAAAGAATCATCCGGCAATCTGTATGTCACCTTCATCCTCGCCCTGCTCGTCATCTATCTGATTTTAGCCGCGCAATTCGAAAGCTTTACGCATCCGGTCACGATCCTCCTGTCTGTCCCTCCGGCGATTGCCGGCGCATTGCTTGCGCTGGCGCTGTGGCAAGGAACCATGAATATATATAGTCAGATCGGACTCATGATTCTGATCGGGCTGGTCACGAAGAACGCCATTCTGATCGTGGAATTTGCGAACCAGCTCCACCGTGAAGGCATGGTGGCAGGATCCGCCATCATCGAGGCGGCGGCGCTTCGCTTGCGGCCTATCATCATGACCACTGTGGCCACCATTCTGGCTGCGCTCCCGTTGGCGCTCGCCACCGGGGCCGGAGCGGCCGGACGCCGGCATATCGGTTTTGTCGTGATCGGCGGCCTCGCCCTGTCAACCGTGCTCACGCTCTTCGTGGTTCCTGTCATGTATGCCATTCTTGCACGCGCATCTCAGACCTTGCTTAAGGCAGAACGGTCGGTTCTTTTCCCACATCCGATGTCACCAAAGTAATTCTCTTTCGAGCTTCTCTGAATGTGTTTTTAACGCCATGCGACCTCATCGCAACGGGTACAACCGATGGAAACGGCGGATGATTCCCTCTCCTCAGACATGATTCTCCTGCCTGACCGTATCCATAACCATGACATCGGATACGAACAAGCTTCGGCCGTTTCCGCGTACGAGGACTGATGGGCACTATTCTCCACTAATACCCTCGGTAGGGTTCGGGCAGGGCCTGCCAAACGATTACGTGATCGCGCTCATCCCCTAAGAATAAGTTCTGTTCTGTTCGACTGAATAATTTCCCGACCTGGAAAGTAGACATTGCCACGACTTTAGAGATGGAGTACATTGATATTGAGAATTGGAATCAGTAACGCGAAGAACACGTCGCTCTGTTCTTATCTTCACTGCGAGTAGGCTGAACAAGTTTTATGTCATCGCGCGAAGAATTCCGGCACTGACCATGCCCTCAGTCCGATAGAACAGCGTGGCGTACCCGTGGATGGAGAGGGTGTAGGAGGAGCGCCTTTATGCCGTCTCCATCCAACGGCTTCACGTGTATCATAAGCCAGGGAGGACCGACCGATGAACTGCTCACGATGCGGAGGATGTCTGGCCATCGAACGATCCGTCGATTTCTACCACTCAGAGGGGCAATGGGAATGTATCAACTGTGGCGCGCACACGGCGCTCTCTGCGCAGGTTTCACGTAAATTGTCTGTGCAAACATCACAACCCATCTTACATGCATCAATTGACAAGCTATAAACCAGCGTCACTCGTAGCTCACCACCTGGAGGTGTTTACATGATCGGCATAGGACAGAAAGTTCCTCGCCTTCGGACTCCTGCATTTACAGAAGGAGCTCTCACATTATTTGACTTTGCCGGCTATCGCAGTCACTGGTTGGCCATGTGCTGCATGCCAAGCTTGGGTTTATTGGAGGCCGAATTGCTCGAATGCCATAGTGATGGCTTTAGGAGTGAAGGCGCCATACTTCTTGCGCTTTGCCCCAGTGCCACTGTCTTTCCTGCTCGATTGACTAGTCAGACTTCATACATACGTACGCCTATGCTGGCGGACCCACTCTCCAGGTTGCATCGACTATTCGGCATTTTGCGAGAGGCGACCCAATGTTGCAGCATCTTAATCGATCCGTCCGGCGTTTTGAGTTTTCGTCTCACACATGACTTCAATAGACACGGGATGGAATCATTGCAAAAAGCCTTGGTTGCCAATCGATGCCAGTCACCCCCGCTCCTTCACGAATCCCACATCCCGGTTTCGAAAGGAGCATTGATCCCATGCATCCTCTAAAACAACGCGGCACCCGGGCCTCACTCAGCATGTGTACTTGCGGCAAGCTCCATCTCAGCTATGACTTGATCACATTGCACTTCGAACAGGACGAGTTCATCTCTTTCGCAGACTCGGTCGCCCACCTCCTAGCGCAATATAAGAAGGTCCACAGCGCTCCCCAGCCCAGTTCGATCCCGTCAGTTCACAACGGAATCTGCCATTAACCCTGGAGTCTTCCATGAATGTTTATGATTGTCCCCGTTGCAGACATAATAGTCTCGCTCCTACTGGAGGTTTTCTATCCTGTGGGCGATGCGGCTACGCCATCACGGCCTTTGCCCTGGCGGCTGAGCAACGCCTCAAAAAGGATCTTCGTCACATTCAAAACCATGATGGGTGAAGCTTGATGTGCACCATGATCAAAAGAGGCGTGATCGGGAAGTACCTTCCTCTCAGGATGGGAAGTGATTTGCCTGTCGCAGTGAGCCTTGCTGTGTCTCTTTTCATGGTGCTTGGTGCGATTTTTAAAGTCAGCCTCCGTTAAGTGAGGATACGATGTCCTCATTCCAGGCGGTTCGCTTAACCAGCGGACACACAGAATTGCCTATCTCTTTTCCAAAAAGACACGCGCATTATAGAATCAGATACGGTGTACCGTCATTAAGTGGTAACCCTGCGCCTTTTCATGAGTTCAGGAATATTTAGCCTTATTAGACAAAAGGTTGTATCAGACCATTCCACTCAATGCCTAGCTGGCACGCATGTTGTTTACGATTATCTATGCCATGTCGATCACGTTAATCCATAAAGACAGGAGATCTAATCATGTTCTGGACCGTTATGATTGTGGGCACCTATGTGGCAGGAATCTATCTTATTCGGCTGGTATGGTGGCAGGAGTAATGCCTCGTCGCTTCAGAATGTTCTAAGGTAGTGGTTATTTTGCTCCGCGCTGGATCATGGTCACATACCGAACAGCCTGGCGACTGATCACAGTTCTCAAATCAGACACCGAGTCATATACGAAGCCCGCCAAAATCCATAGTGCCTTTCAGGTAGACATGCCTTTATAAAATATGTCTGCAATAGCGTTCTCTTCACTCGGATTGTGACATCGATAGCGGTCCGAGAGGCGCAGTCGCATTTCCTCCGGAGACTCTGCGCCTTTCTGAACGGAAGAATGGCGGAAACTTTCGTGATGGCTCTAGGCTCGTTTTAAATCCAATCTCGCGAGTTGATTCATATCGAACAAAACCATACCCCCACAAGGCGGAATATTGTTCTTACGCAAGAGAAGATTACACTCTGCTCATGCACCCGTATTTTCCGAGATCAATCAAGCCTCTGGATAATCCTTTCTTTTTACAAACACACCTCACATTTCAACGATCGCAGGATCGACGTGGTTTGGCCTGCCCAGTAATGTTTGCTGGTGCTCCTTTTATTGGAGAAGGAACCATGCATGATCTATCTCCGGCCGGATGCAGGGTGGAATGCGAAAGAGAGGTTTTGCAAGGAAGCTACATGACGCTGCGTCTACTGCTACCCGATGGAATTCGTTCGCTCATCGTAGAGCTTGCTGCCGTGCGCTGGGTTCGCAAGGGTTACTTCGGGATTGAATTTCTCCGACTCCCAGTGCCCGAACAAGCCCGCCTGGTGCAATTCTTAACATGTCATCATCATTGATACATTTTTTTTCACGGGTCTGTATAGGCTGAATGGGTTCGGTGAAAGCTCGGTCAAAATAAATAGAGAAGTATAATGCATCCGGCCCCACATGAGTCGCATCAAGCAAATCCTGATTTGCTACCCCCTGCTATGTCACTGTTATATTCTGTCTGTCTATAGATTGATACAGCAGCCATTGTTCTAGTTTCACGCATCATGGCCCGCCGAACGACCGGATATACACGAGCACCTGCCAGGCCTCTTCTTCGGTCAAGACCAGAGGAATGAAAGGAGCCATGTCTGTCCCGGGACTTCCATTTTTCAGAATCCAGAATAGCTCGCCATCCGTCCGTACCCGTTGCCACATCTTGTCTGTAAAATTGCGGGGCAATGGACCTTTGAATGTGGAATAGTCCAGATCTATTCCTAGTCCCTTACCGTCCGATCCATGGCAGGCCCGACAAAATGCTTTTCCCTCAAAGAGCGCCTTTCCCTTCTCAAACACCTCCGGAGTCGGCGGTAATGGATTCGTCACCGCGCGTGCCGACTCTATTTGCTCGACAGGGACACGCGGACGCAGGGCCTCCAAATCAGCCGACCATGCTAAGACCGCCCAACCCATCGAAGTTCCGGCGATCAGACACGCGCGTCCATGTCCCATCGTCTCCTCCTTCTCCATACAGCATCGAAGGAAGGGGCTTGCATAACGTGCCCTCTCCGCCCGATGGATCCGCGCCGGCCGACCTACTCAGTCCGATGCTTGTGTCCCACAGACTGAGGATGACCCACTTCCCCATTCGGCGCTTTGGCGCCATGCGGCCAGAGATGGAAGATGATGCCGTCGGTTTTTGCTGCCGCACCAGCGACTGCTTTGGCCTGAGCCTCAGGCATATCCAGAACTTGAACTCGTCCGGTCGCAATTTCTACTTCATGGTCATGATAGTACTTATTCCACGTCTCCAACGGCACATGTGCACGAGAGACAGATTTGGCTACAAAATATTCGATGTCTGTCAGCAATGCGTTGGAATCCGTCGATTCGAACAGTAAACACTGCAATACTTCTGGCGAGATCGGTTTACAATAGTGATGGTAGGGGCCATGGACCGATCCATCCTCGAATTTATGGGGGGCAATCACGTGAATGGTATACCCCTGTGCCGGCGTCTGCAGAGCTTCTGCCACTTTGGCAGCGGCAGGCGCAGCAGCTGATGATTTCATTTCGTGCGACGTCTCGGCACAGCCGATTGCCGCCAACATACCCGTGAACAGTCCGATCATTGTAATTGCACTTCGCATAGTCGCCTCCTTGAAGTTAAACGTTGCACCTACAACCTCTCAAAAGGCAACGTTACTCCGTCCTCAGCCTATGTCTAACGGATGTCGGATGCCCAACTGATCCGGAGCCTTCGCTCCTTTCGGCCACAGATGAAAAATGATGCCGTCGGTCTTTGCGGAAGGGGTAGCGACTTCTTTAGCCTTCTCCTTAGGCAGATCGAACACTTGGACACGCCCGGTCGCAATTTCCACATCGTGATCGTGATAGAACTTGTTCCACGCATCCAGGGACACCGCGGAGCGGGACACAGGCTTCGCTACGAAATACTCGATGTCGGTCAACAGCGAATTGGAATCGGTCAATTCAAATAACAGACACTGCGGCGCCTCATGAGAAATGCCTTTGCAGTAGTGATGGTAGGGACCTGCAATCGATCCATCTTCCATCTTATGGGGAGCCATGACATGAATATCGAATCCGTCCGCCGGACCCGGCTTCATATCCGCCGCAAACGCTGGTGCACCGATTGTGAGTGCAAGCATACTTGCGCCACACACTCTAGAAATTCGAACCATGGAGTCCTCCTGAGGTTGGGATTGGGACACATCGATGCTTCGGAGTGCATACTCACTGATAGCGGTCAGTCCATGAGAGCCAGACCTGCCGAAAAGGATTCGCAATTAGTTCTGAATTTGCAGCATCGTGAAGGAAGTGACATCACAACGCCTTTAAAATGCGTCGCGATCAGATTCCTCGTCCGCTGTCGGACTTACCAGCTTGACGAACGAACTCAGGTGAATGGTAATTGACGTTCGTGCTGGTGGCGGGATAGCGGTCCGTAGTGGACCGCTATCCTCAACTGTGACACATGAAGGGTGATTGGTCCAGGCACTGAATGGGCTGCCTGTGCTGCTTGCACAGCGGCTGCGCCAGTCCCGAGGCACACAGCAGCCAGCGTTAGGATCAAACGAAATGGTAAAGTCAAGCCGCATTAGAAAGATGGCCCGCCCGTTCAAGCCATATCAGGCCTGGCTTCTCGAACCGATTCGAGATGTCGCGCATTGTACAAAGGAGAATAGCCTCGGTCGAGGCCCTTTTAAAGCGAGAGGCCACCAGACACAAGAAAGAAGTGTGCCGAAAGTCGGGCGCTAACCTATGGTTTATTTACCGTGGAACGCATCAGGCTATCGGCTTGCGGCGGAAGAAACCCCTGATAGCCCTGACGCCTTTCAGCTAATTCAAGAACGGAAAATGGCTGTCCGTCGATTATCTCAGGGACGGTAAAGATCTGTCGCAGCGTTCCCCCCCGAGCACCGACAATCTCACCAGCAAACATGACGCCCTTCTCTTCCAGCTTCAATATGGCTCGTTCGATATCCTCCACCCGTACTGCTACATGGTGAAACACCTCATCGCCGAACTTCTCCACCCAACGAGAAATAATACTGGTTGTACCACGATCGTCCGGATAGGCTTGGTCCACGAACAACGCCGGATACCCAGGCAGACGGTAGACCTTGGCATACCAATCTTCATAGTGAATTGTTTCATCGTATGCATACCCCAGGGCAATGAATGTATCCGCTCGCTGGTCGATATTCATCGTGCGAATGGTGAGATGGTCGATCACAGGAAGGAATCCTACCCCGATCTCGTCGAGACCATGACGAAGCACCTGCGCCGCGCTGTTATGCAATAGAAATTCTGCGGTCATTCGCATAATCACCGCATCCAGATCAGCTCCTCTCGCCATCGTTCTCTCCTTTGGCTCGCCCGAATACCACTCCCTGTGCCAACGGCAACTCCTCCCCCCAGTTAATCGTCGTGGTCTGACGACGCATGTATGCCTTCCAGGCGTCGGACCCCGCCTCGCGGCCTCCGCCCGTAGCTTTCTCTCCTCCGAATGCTCCGCCGATCTCGGCTCCGGAAGTGCCCATGTTGATATTGGCAATACCGCAATCGCTTCCCACTGCCGACAAAAATGCCTCACTGTGCCGTAGATGCGTGGTGAACAGCGAGGACGATAGTCCTTGCGGAACGGAGTTCTGCACCCGAATCGCTTCGTCCAATGTTCGATATGTCATCACATAGAGGATCGGTCCGAACGTCTCCCGTTGGACGACGTTCCAGTGGTTCTGTGCCCGCACAATCGTCGGCTCGACAAAATACCCGGGACGAGAGAGCACGCGCCCGCCGCATAGTATTTCACCGCCCTCCTTCGTAACCTCATGGAGAGCCGCTCGATAGTGCGCCACTGCCTCCTGATCGATGAGCGGCCCCATCAGTACACCCGGCTCTCGCGGATCACCGATCGTCACTTGAGCATAGCCCGACAGAAGTTTTGGTATCAATTTCGCGTACTGCGACTCATGCACGATGAGCCTCCTGGTGCTGGTACAGCGCTGTCCCGCCGTGCCGACTGCGCCAAATAGAATCGCCTGAGTGGCTAAATCGAGATCGGCAGTGTCATCCACGATAACCGCGTTATTTCCGCTCAACTCTAGGAGCGTTCGTCCCAGACGATGCCCGACCACTTCAGCCACATGCCTTCCGACGGGAACGGAACCCGTAAATGAAATCAACGGCAGCCGCGCATCTCGAACCATACCTTCGGCCAGTTCGACCCGCTCCGTCGTGAACAGCGCGAATACGCCAGGATATCCGGCATCTTCCAATACACGATTGCAGAGCTGTTGGACTGCCAGCGCACAAAGTGTGGCTTTCGGAGAGGGCTTCCACAGCACCGTGTTCCCGGTCACCGCCGCAATGAAGGCGTTCCAGGCCCAGACCGCTACGGGAAAGTTGAAGGACGTAATGACACCCACGACACCTAACGGATGCCATTGCTCATACATCCGATGCCGCGCTCGCTCGGAATGCATGGTCTGTCCATACAACATACGAGACAGGCCGACGGCGAAGTCAGCCATGTCGATCATTTCCTGCACTTCTCCAGCGCCTTCGGATTTGATCTTGCCTACCTCCAGCGAGACCAGCGTGCCCAAAGCATCTTTCTTTTCTCGTAGGGCCTGCCCTATTGAACGAATTATTTCACCGCGCTTGGGAGCTGGCACCATCCGCCATGAGTCTTGGACCTGCTGCGAGCCGATTAGCAGGGTGTCATAGTCTGCGGCCGAACACCCATACACACGCGCCAAGAGTTCGCCGGTCGCCGGATTGCGTGACTCCATTGTTCCAGCATCTGTCGTTTGGGTCCAAGTCGACGATGAGATGCAGCCTCCAGACTGTTCCTGCCGCAACCCCAGTATGTTCAAAAGTTCCTGCGTGGTCATAGGCCGATTAGGAACGGAAGCAGTCACCAAAGCGGTTGTTCAACACATCGTTCAACTGAAAGCATTCCTGCGTGATGAAGCCGCGATAGTCCGATGGACGAGCCATCACGAGATCGATGATGCAACAGAGCGAAGAAGCCGTCGTGACCTGAATGGCGGACCAGAGGCGCCCGAGTATCGTCCGCGGATACAGCTTTTTTACGTAAGTTTCCTCGAACAACTCTCCCTGGCGAGCTCCTGTCACGGCCGCATAGATCAACACTACATCCTGGTGAGTCTGAGGAATCGCCCGCTCGAGAATGCGCTTAAGAGTTTCCCGGTCCTCGTTCAGCTTGAGGTCGTTCATGAGGAAGTGAATTTTTTCGCAATGTCCGGGATACCGAAGGGTCTTGTAATTCATGGTCCGGACCCGTCCATGATAGGTGCCTGCCAATGTACCCAACCCCCCGGACGTATTAAAGGCCTCGTACAGCAGGCCGTCCAGTTCAATCGTTTCGTAACCTTCCAGCGGTCGAAGCTGGACCTCCTGGCCGTCTTCGATTCCGACACAGGCATTCCCGTACTCATTGATCAATCCGTCCGTGGACCAGGTGAGGGAATATTTCAACGCATTGCTCGGATGGACTGGCAACGCCCCTACCCGCATTTTGACACTATCGATGGACTCGAAATGGCCGATGAGATCGTTCGTAACGATGCTGATGAACCCGGGAGCCAAACCGCACTGGGGAATGAAAGCACGCTGCGCCCCTTCACTGATTGCCTTGACGCGGCCGGTGACGGTCACGTCTTCAGTCAGGTCGAAATAATGTAAGCGATGGGCCCGCGCGATCTTTGCCACGGTCGGATTGCAGAAATATGGGAGAGTGGAAATAACGGCGTCGAACCGATGCGAGGCGACATACTCGATGACCGAATCGGGCCGCCGCACATCCAGGGCACAAGGAATGACCGTTGAAAGAGACAGCTCGTCGACAAGCCGCTTCGGCACATCGAGTGCCTTGTCGGCCAGGTGAACCAGATACTGTCCGTCGGCTGAAAGCAGACCCGTAACCAGTGAACCGATTTTCCCGGAGCCAAGTACTAGTACTCGAGGCATGCGTCACCTCACGACTATTATACTCTCTCCGATCTAACGAGAGACATATTCCGAAAGGGATTGGGTCGGAAACAATAGATATGTCCAGGAACCGGCGATTAGGACGATGCCTGACGAGAACCGGACGGGGTGATGAGCCCTGACGTTGTTGTCCGGGAAGAGACTTCGTCATCCATTGCCTCGAACAAAAGACAACATTTGAGGCGGCCGCACACACCGAGGAGCTTTGGATCATCGACTGGCAAGCCGAGCAGCCGCGCCTGCTTGACCGTCACCGGCTTGACCTCGGTCAGAAAACTGGCACAACAGAGCACAAGGCCGCAGGTATCGACTCCCCCCAATCTGCTTGCTTCGTCGCGTGCGCTCACCTGACGCATCTCGATTCGGCCTCCGAACCGGCGCGCTAACAGGCGGACCAGTTCACGGAAATCAATGCGATCATCAGCCGTATAGACGAATGTCATTTGCCGTCGATGGAGCGAACAAAAGACCTCCACCAGTTTCATCTTCAGTCCGAGCGCCACAGCCTGCTCTTGGCAAACTTTCATTCCCTCAGCCGCCAGCCGCTCGTACCGATCAATAGCAGCGGCGTCTTCATCGGTCGCCTTCCTTGCGATCGCTCGCATGACGCGCATGGGCGGAATAAACGGCATTGCCAGAGGAGCCCCATAGACCACCCCGTAGCTGAGTTCTCCTGCGACATCGAGGAGGACGCGATCCCCGACGGCGAGCGAGACTTCTCCGGCATCGAACTTCTTTACTTCCCCGCGATTCCGTATCTTGACCTCTACGATTCGGACTACGGAGGGATAGGGTTGAGCCAGTTCTTGTGCAATCGGTCCATCAATCATGGGGCGCATGATACACCATTCAATCTTTTAATTGGAATCCTCAGACGGTTCGACGTCGCACTTGAAAACCGAACAAATCTCCCTGTGCCTTTATGACGCAACAATGAATGATTTCATCTAAGCCAATGATACACATGATTTTTCTGACAGGAAGAGGAATTGCCAAATATGTTAGGCTACTCTGGAGCCAGGATGTGGCTTAAAGATCCGGGGCATCGATAAGACAGTGAGGACGTCGCTGTGCGAATACCAAACAAGGTGGTCCTTCCATTCGGCTATCATATTATGGTCCGGCAGGTCACGGATTCAGAGATGGACCGTCAGGATGTCAATGCAGACGGGATTTGGGACAATGAAACGAAAACAATCTATATCCGCAAGCGACTCCCGGTCACACGGCGTCGCTATATCCTCGCCCATGAGCTAGGACATGCATGGCTGGACTGGCAACACCGCTATATGGATGACGGTAAAGCTCGCACCTAAGACGCGCCTGGCCGCTCGACGACACGGGTTGTTTTTTATTGAGGATCTAGACTGTTCCAGACGGCTTCTCAGGCGTCTGGCTTCGCTCGAGCCGTATTATCTCATGCCATTCCGTGCCCTTCACCGGCTGGACTGAAAGCCGGGATCCCTTTCGAAGCAGTTCCATTCCCGCAAGGCCGGCCAGTTCGCGCAACAGATTCAACGGCAGCGCGGTTATAAATTTTCGGACGAACCGTATATCCACCACATCCCAACGAGGCCGGTTCGGATCGCTGCCTGGATCATAGTGCGCATCCCGCTTGTCGAACTGGGTTGCGTCGGGATAGGCAGTCGTCACGACTTCGGCAATGCCAACTACGGACGGGGGATCAGAGCTACTGTGATAGAACAAAACCTGATCGCCCACCTTCATCGCCCGCATGAAGTTGCGAGCCTGATAGTTCCGCACACCCTCCCAGGACGTCGTCTGCTTGCGCGACCGAGCGAGATCGTCGATTGAGAAAACTGTGGGTTCTGATTTCATCAACCAATACCGGCGTCCATCCGCCATCGGTTCTTCCTCAATGCTTGGTGTCGTCGTCAGGTCGGTGTATGTTTGCAAACGGTCGATTCAGTCAATCAGGAGTATCCATGGACATCACCCCTTTATGGTTCGGTGTTTACAAAGGTGCGAAATATGCGCTGTATCCGCTGTCCTGGATTATGATCGCGGGACTATTGACCTTACTAACCGCATGCCTTCCCGTGACTCCCGGGCGAACTACGTGGGTCAGGCGCTTCGCTTGCTGCACACTTTTCCTTCTGATGTTGACCGCCACACCTTTACTCTCAGCCACGTACATCGGCCTGCTCGAAGAATGGTATCCGCCGTTCCAAGCCACATCTAGCTCCAACTTCGATGCCATCGTCGTGCTGGCCGGAGGCATCGATGCCAAAGGTTCACTCCGGCCGGTCGATGACGTCTCGAACGCTTCTCGCCAGCGTACGGCCTGCGGTGCCGACTTATGGCTACGGGGTGCCGCCCCGAAACTACTGCTCACGGGAGGAGATGCCACCGTATCCCAGGCCGGCCCCTTGGAATCTCATGAAATGAAGCGGTGGGCCATGCGTTTGAACGTGCCGGAAACGGCCATCATTGTGGAAGACAAGTCCAGGACCACCTACGAAAACGCCGTAGAGGCTAAAGCCGCCCTCGGGTCTGGACATATCCTTCTGGTAACCGCCGCTTACCATCTTCCTCGCGCGGTGGCTTTATTCCGAAAACAGGGATTCGTCGTGACTCCAGTCCCCTGTGGCTATGAATCAAAACATAGACCACTGCAAATTTGGGAACACCTGACCTTCGTTGACTTTCTTCCTTCATCCAAAGCCCTCGTGAGCACCACGCAGGCAATCGACGAAGTCGTCGGGATCATGGTCTATTGGATCGCCGGGAAGTTATGACATTTTACACCAGCATAACAGGACGATTTTCCCGCGCGCCTAGTCAGTTGTCGGAAGGCTCTCTTTCCAGGTACTCGATGATGAACGCGTATGTCAGCTCTCGAATACGCGTTTTTGAAGAACCTGGCGGACCCACGTTGCTCTCAAGCCAGACACGTTCAGCAATCTGATTGCGCGCCTCATTGCAACGTCGCCACATTTCATGCAGGACTTCAACCGGCAAACCGACTTGCACGCCTTCCGATTCGATGCGGTCATCTAAGATGGCGAGCAAATCGGAAATGGCATGGTCCGGCTGGTACGGCGGCGCTGAAAAGCCGAAGGCCTGCTGTGTCAGAGATTCCTGCCGAGCCTGCTCGACAAGATCATGCATATACTCTTTCAGTAATCCGATGATGTGGCCGGATAAGCGCATCGCGGACAGCCTATCCGCAACGTTCCTCGCGGAGCAAGCATGTTTGTGCGAGACCCCCCGTTGACCGCCGATTCGGTGATTCTCTATGATGATGGTGAAAGTGGCCGCCCAGGCGCGCTCACATAATCAGCAGCCGCAATTCGCTGTGGACAACGTTGAGTCACCAGACGCCCATAGAACATTTTGAAATCTCCCTCCAAACCCCGAGCGGAGAGGTCAAGACCGCAGTAGGCGTACCCACAAACTTCGTGCCGATCACATCCATCCTTCCGCTCATGCGGAGTCTGGGTGAAGAAATCCAGGGCATGGAACAGCGTCGCCTGGCCGAAGTCGGACAGACGGTTTCTTGTCATAAGGGCTGCGCAGCCTGTTGCCGAATGCTCGTTCCGGTTTCAGCGCCGGAAGCCTTTGCGCTGGCGGATGCAATCGATCGTCTCGAACAGAATGACCGGAAAGAGATATTAAACAAACTCGACGTGGCCCGGCAAAATCTGGCCCGAGCCGGTTTGCTGAAACAGCTGTCCTCGCTTGCTGCATCGCCAGAACCAATCAGCGATGAAGCCGCTGAATCGTTGAATCGAGCCTATTACACGTTGCGCATGCCATGCCCCTTTCTAGAGAATGAGTCCTGCAGCATTTACGCCGATCGGCCCGCAGCCTGTCGCGAACTCGCCGTAATCTCGCCTGCCGCGGAGTGCCAGGACATGACCAGCAAATCGATCCTGGCCGTTCCGGTTGCCGTTCGAATCAGTACGGCCTTGAGTCTCCTCTGGTCGGAGCTGAGTGCAACTGCGCCCCGGCTTATTCCGCTTCCGCTGGCCATCGACTGGGCAAACCGCCATCGGATGGAGCAGGCCGGCCGATGGTCTGGAACGGAATTATTCGAAAAGGCCCTCGATAAAATTTGGCGATATCTTAGTCAGGAAAAGGCCCGCAGCAGCGGACAGTAACGTCTCTTTCCTCGCTCGCGATTCAACCATCTCAAAGGAGACTTCATGCAGAATCCCGTGGTTGTCTGTCTGGATCTTGAAGGGGTGCTCGTTCCTGAAATATGGGTCAATTTTGCCGTCAAGAGCGGCGTCGACGAACTGAAAATGACCACTCGGGAAATGCCGGACTACGATGCCCTGATGACGCGTCGATTGAGCATTCTCGAGCAGCACGGTTTCACATTAGCCGACATTCAGGCCGTCATCGATGCCATGGGTCCGCTGGAAGGCGCAGCCGACTTTATTGCCTGGCTGCGGGCACGCACGCAGGTGATCATTCTGTCCGACACGTTCTATGAATTCGCCTTACCCTTGATGCGGCAGTTGGGCTATCCGACGATTTTTTGCAATCAGCTGGAGATCGGGCCGAACGGTCGGATCGTGAATTACAAGCTTCGGCAGCCGAATCAAAAAAAACATGTCGTGGCCGCGTTAAAAGACCTGAATTTCCGCGTCATGGCAGCAGGCGATGCCTATAATGACACCGCCATGTTGGCAGAAGCCCACGCCGGGTTCTTCTTCCGTCCACCCGACCATCTTCCGAAGGAATTTCCCCAGTTTCCAGTGACGAACACCTATGCGGAACTGCAAGAACTGCTGATTCGCGCCGGTGGAGTGACGGCATAACAGTCCGAGTTAGAATGTAAGCCCTCCCAGTAGCCGATTCATGCTGACCGCCGGCCAGACTATTCCTCATTCACCACGCTCAGCACGCGGCAGCCGTAGCGTTCCACTTTCACCTGGCCGATGCCGGCTATTTCCAGTAACGCAGCGGATGTCGCAGGCTTTCGGCTGGCGATGGTGCGAAGCGTCTTATCGTGGAAGATAACAAACGGCGCCACGCCGGCTTCTTCGGCCAGTTCCAGACGCAATCGACGAAGACGTTCAAAGAGCTGTGGGTCTACGGGGTAACTTTGACTTGCAAGACCGTACCCTGCCCGCTCGTTCCACTGCTGTGTCCGTAAGACCTCTGATGGGCATGCTTCTGTTTTTTGCCAGACCATTGGACCGGTTGCCTGCAAAATTTCCTGTCCCTGACGCGTCACATGGAGCGTGGGATACTCCAGACCTTCGACTTGGAGGTATCCTGAATCGATAAGGTCCTTCACAAGGCGCGTGAGGGATGACTTCGACCATTCTCGATAGACTCCATAATTAGGGCAACTTTCGGCGCCATACGCAAGCATAGCTTTAGAGCGGCTCCCGCGAAGCATGTCAACGATTCGGCTGACACCGAATCGGCCCGTGCACCACGAAACCGCTGTCAAGACGGCCTTCGCGCAAGCAGCCTCATTACCCGTCGTGTTACAGGTTTGGCGATGGGTGACGCAGCGATCACAGAGACCGCAGGGTCCCTGGGCCTGCTCCGCTTCGTCGCTAAAGTAATCAAGAATAGCGAGTTGACGGCAAGTCGGCACCGAAACATATTCGAGGAGATCCTGAAGCAATGTCTTCATTCGATCGGCTCGATCTGAACTGCCCGATTCCTTCAAGGCTTGTCGAATAAAGTATTCCTGCGTGGCCACATCCCGTTCGCAAAACAACAACACGCAGGCGGCCGGCTGTCCATCACGTCCGGCTCTTCCGACCTCTTGGTAATAGGCCTCAAGGCTCCCCGGAATATCGAAATGGACGACCAGCCGGACGTCTGCCTTATCTATGCCCATGCCGAACGCATTCGTCGCAGCCAACATCCGAATCGTCCCTTGACGAAACGCGTCATGGGCCAATCGCCGTTCTTCATCCGACAGACCGGCATGGTAGTACCCAACATCCTGCGAGGACCGGCCGAGCCACGAGGCCACCTCTTCGACCGCGCGGCGCGTGGCACAGTAGACTAAGATAGTGCCTCGGTCGTAATCGCGCATGAGGCGTTCCAATGTCGCGAGTTTGTCCTGACGGGATAGGCAGGGACGGACCGAAAGGGCAAGATTGGCACGGCGAAAACCTGCAACCAATCGAAGCGGATCACGAAGCGATAATCGGTGGCATAGGTCATTTTGAACCCGCGCAGTGGCGGTCGCGGTCAGCGCGAGGCATGGCGGATTATCGAGTTCCTGGCGTAGCCGGCCGATTTTGAGATAGTCGGGCCTGAAATCATGCCCCCACTGGGAAATGCAATGGGCTTCGTCGACCACCAGCAGGGAGACCCACAGCGACCGCAACAAGCGAAGAAACCGCTCATGCTGCATCCGTTCCGGCGCAAGGTAGAGCAGTTGAAGCCGCCGCAGCTTGAGATCGAGAACCACGCGGTCGCGATCTTGCTCCGACAGGGCTGAGTGAAACGCAGCCGCCGCAATTTTCTGCTGTCTCAAACTCTCTACCTGGTCCTGCATTAAGGCGATGAGGGGAGAGATCACCAGGGTCAGCCCCGGCAATATCGTCGCCGGCAGTTGATAGCAAAGCGATTTCCCTTGGCCCGTCGGCATCACCGCCATTGCATCGCGCCCTGACAGCACCGCATCGATCACCTCGCGCTGACCGAATCGAAATGCAGAAAATCCAAACTGCAGGTTGAGGTGTTGAATCAAATCATCCACGACGAGAATACCTAAAATCGGGCGGTGATTGAGAGCAGGAAAGGGAGGAGTATAAGACGCCGGACTCATGCCGGGCAAGCCGGCTGGTCCTAAACACAGGCCTGTAGCCGGAATACATTCAAACAACAGCCCCGCCGGGGATCTCCCGGCGGGGCTGTTGTTTGAGCACGTAGGGAGATCGTCCCGACAGCTCACATGTCTCGTCCGATAATTACCTATGGCGCGACATAACTCCCGTACTTCGGCGCCTTGTCGCAACCAGGCCCTTGATCCTGATTGGCTTGGCACAGATGGCGTAGCGCGCCCTGCGCAGACAAACGGGCTTCCTTGTGCAACCGCGCTTTGCCATAGTCCACTGCCATGTGCAATTGCCTCATGGCAGGGGCTCCGACTCCACCGGCCTGTGCCTTGCTGAGGCCGTCCTGCAATTTTGCCGTCGCACTGTCGATAACGGTGACGTCAGATCCCCAGCGCTTGGTGACATCGGCGGTAGTCCTTCTGCCGAGGCCTGGCGCATCGGTCAATTCGACGATGGCATCGTTCACCAATTGAATGGCATCCGCCACCTGAGCCTGCACAACCACCGGCGCGTGAGCAAGCGCCAATGCTGCCACACCCAGCGTTACGAACATGAGTTTCTTCATTGCGGTCTCCTTTCCTTGTCATCGTCAGGAGGAAGGCTCACTGCTATGGGCCTGATCCAGACCCGAGCCTTCACTTGCCTAACGCCTCACATTCCCGCATCACGCCCCTCTAGAAGTTCATCCACAGCGACATGTACGCCCAATGCTGATTGACCTGCTGGTTCAAGGTGCTGGTCAGATAGCCGCCGCTGAAAATCGTGCCGTAGGCTGCCTGGAGCGCCACTTTGCCGTCGGCAAACATTCTGGTGTAGGCCACGTCGATTTCATCACCAATGTGTGTCTTCGTGTTATTGGGATTCGAAAACACGTAACAGCCCTGGGAGCCTCGATACCAGCAGTCCTTGGAACTGGCGAGGTTCAGATTCGTGTACCACAATTCGATATGGTCACGTGCAGAAGGACGTGCCTGTATATTGACCGACGGAGACAACATGTTCCTCCAAGCTTGCACATCCATATAGCCCATATGGATGTGGTTGGTCGGGAAGAAGTTTTCAAACGTATTGGCCGTTGAACAAGAACCGGGCGCTGCACCTGCGCCGCAGGTGTTGTTCCGGCCGTCGCCGGAGGCGTAATCGAGATTGAAGGCAATACGTGTCTTCCAGGCCGTGTCATAGAACGTATAGCCGATCCAATTTCTGGTCGCCCAGGCATTGATGTGCAAACACTTTTGTTCACCGGCGCAGGCACCGACCTGGCCCATTTGGCCGAACTGCCAAGCGATTTCATTGGAAAAATCGAATCCGCCTTTGCGCATTTCGATCCGGTTCCCGATCATATGGCGGGTCTGGTTCGAGTGCTTCGCCGTCCCCAGTCCTTGCGCCGCGTTGTCCGCAGAGCCATAGTTATTCTTATAATACACATAGAAGGGTTCGATGATCACGCCGGGGATTGACTTGATCTGATTATAAAATATGAACATGTCGGCATCACGATTTGCATCACGGCCTCCGGTGCCGGCGATATTTGGTCCACCGCTGCCGACCGCCGCTGCCTGCCCTATGTCACTTTCCGAATTCCGGAACCAACCGAAATAACTATCCCAAGCCTTGGTCTGATAGGCGAACATGACACCGTCATGCGAATAGCCGGTATTGGCCCAATCGAAGTGGCCGAACAGAGAATGGCTCCCGAAGATCACATACTGTCGGCCGGCTTTCATGCTGAGACCTTGAATCCCGGCCAGATTCCGAACCAACATATAGGCGGCTCGCACGCCAAGCCGTCCTCCATTACCACTACCAGCGTTCGCCGCGATGGAACCGTTATGAGTCAAGGGGTCGCCACCATTCCCGGCGTTGGCGGCACTACCATTGCCGCCCCACGTGGCACTGTCGATGATTTCCATGTAAAAATTCACGTCCGGAGAAAGATCGTACCCGATACCCAACCTGACCCACTGTTGCACGAAAAAGTCGTTGCCTTTGTTACCATTGTTATTCTGGTTAGGCGCTACTCCCCGCGCGTTCGCGCCGCCGAACGTGTTACAGGCACCACCCGCGATTATCCCCCCACCGAAGCAGGTATTGTTCCGCATTTCCGGGCGCACGCGCAGGTCGGCGCGCATCCAAAGATTCTTGATGTCGAAATTCCGGCCGATGATCGGATCGTACAGTTCGTAGGCTTCTTTCTGCGGCATGTTGCGAGGAGGTGCGGGAAGATTCGTGATGCGCTCGCCCGGGGGGAGTTCGAATCCGGCAAAGGCCGGGACTGCCAGACACTGCAGAGCCGTAACCATCGCAGCGCCGAAGATGGTAGCCCATCGGCCCCACCTGGTCCGTCCATGGATGCGTTTCATAGCGTTCCTCCTGTGAATTGGATAGCGACCCCTCCTGTACCCATGCATTCAGGGCGCTGTCTGTACATCCAACCGCTATTGCACTATGACGCCAACTCTTCTGTGTGGTTCTGGGTCGGCCAGACCCGATGGTGCCCACCATCCGGCCTCGTCACTCGCTTCAATCCTAAAGCGAGTTCCCACACATTAAGTTCTTGTGCTTTTGACTATGGTCACCTCCCTTCACAGCCGTAGAGCCGTCACGGATGGGGTCAGGCCTGCTTGGGCAAGCCCGATTCTTCTACCTCACGCTCCACGCCCGATGTTGCTTGATTGATTTCTTCCTCCGCTTCCTTCATCGATGATTCAAAATCCTGCTCCACCATCTTCATCTCCTGCTGGATCATGTTGAGTTCCGGCTCAACCGTCTTCTTCAGATCATCCGCCGTTTCCTTGAATCCCTTGACGGCCTTGCCGACCTGACGACCGATCTCGGGCAATTGCTTAGGCCCGAACAACAGGAAGGCAATCACCAAAATGATGAGAATTTCACCGGCGCCAAGACCGAACATGGTGCTTTCTGCTGAGGCGGTTCGCTTGAAGACCGAGCGGCGACCCACAGGCCGGGTCCCGGCATTCAGTCCGCATTCTCAGTCCCCGCAAGTTATCCCTGCGTGGTCCGCGGCGGTGGAGCCTCACCGGCCTGTTGCGCAGGCGGCGGTGCTTGCGGCTGTCCAGCTTGCTGGATCTGTGCCGACGGCTGAGGAGGAGCGGATTCTGTTTCCGAAGCCGTGACATCAATGGCATCCGCCTCATGGACCGATTTTTTGAACCCCTTGATTGCCTTCCCTAATCCTTCACCGAGCTGAGGAATTTTCCCCGCGCCGAAGATGATCAGCACGATGACGAGAATCAGCAACAACTCCATCCAGCCGAACGAACCAAACATGGTACTGTATGCTCCTTGTTACAGCTGTGCGATTATTCGCACGACGTAAGTCCTTTTGCGTGCGATCGGCGATCAGTATCGTAGTGAGAGGCGTCTGAGATGACAGAAACTACGGGGCCCGGTTTGATTTCTAATCTGCTGTCATGCGGAAGCAATAGACCAATCTCCATCGTAAATCGCGGGAAAGGCTATAGAATCAGAAGTGATTAGTCAAGTTCTTTCTCTGCGAAACGTCGCGCGCAGAACGCTTTCCTTCCGATTCTCACAACGACTTACGGCCGGAACTGGAAGTGATAATACTCCACCGGGCTTGGAGGGGCTCCGAGCGCCATCAACCAGGCTTCGCGCTCATAACCGAGATTCTCCAGGCTCGCCTGCGACTGACTCAATTCCTCCTCGGTCAGGTACGCGATCGTATCGGGTACTCCGTCCGGTTTGAGCGACAGCAGGGTGCCCTGCGCAGCTTCACGTTCTTCTGCCGGCATTTCGTTTCGCAATGGAAACTCAATTTTGCGTTGATAGGGACTCTCGTAAATTTCGTTCAGCGTGAGGAGCGTCTGCACCGTGAGCCGGTCCAACTCCCACGGATGGACCTTTGAGCCGGCCATCGGATGGCTGGATAAGAGATCCATGAGGGTCATCACGTTCGTTCCAAGCCGGCTTCCGATGAATTCCCGTTGCGTCTCAACAGTCGTGGTGGCAATTCCCATATGTTTAGCCACCGCCTGAATCAATGCCAAGTTCACCATAAAACTGTATTGACCGCCGAATTGGCCGTAGCAGGGTTTGTCGGGATCGTTAAGAACCTGCAGATCGGCCGTACCGGCATCGAAACTACTGAAACCCACTGCATCAGGCGCAAGGATTCGCTTCGCTTCTTTGATGGATGCGCAGGCTCCGAGATTCACCGGCACAAGGATCTCGTCGTCGATCCGTTTCATGAACTCGGTGATGGTCTTGCGATAAGGAACCTCTTTCCATTCCATCTTATGGTATTCGCGCTCCCAAATCAGATCGTCCAGAAAGGGCGGAAACTTCTTCAGCTGATCGATATCCTTCGCCTCAAATGCCCGGACGAATGCCGACCAATCGCCAATCGACGCCGCTTTGCGCTCGTTGAGGTTCGGCCGGAGATGCTCCTCTTCATATTCGGCTCCCTTCCTGGCCAAGAGCTTGGTGGCCAACTCATTCCAGAGTTCGTTGCATACAATACGGTCCACGGTGCCGTCGGCGACAGTCGCTAAATTTTCGACATCGGCGCACAGCGATTCGACCTTCGCCAAGTGAGGAACCAGATCGGGATGGGCACGCGCCCGTTCCAACGCATAGGTCTGCGAATCGACCAAGACGTACCGAAGCCGCGGATAAACGCTGCCTTTCTTGTCGAGCTTTTGGAGATGACTGAGAAAGCAGGCGGCGAGATTACCGTTACCGGGTCCCCACTCCATCACCGTCAATTGCGGCTGCGTACCGGAGTTCTTGGAAGACTGTCCGTTTTGTCCTCCTGGCACACCCTGTTGGCCGGGAGATTTCTTGTCGCGTGTGATAACCCGTTCGTAATAATCGGCTGCCAATGCATGGGCCAGCCGATAATCAGCCGATGCGAATGTCTGGTAAAAATTACGTTGCTGATCTCCCCGCAACTGATAGAACAGGACATTGATGTGCGCCTGCCACTGATCGACCGGCTTATACTCCCCGAGCGGTTGGGGAAGTGCGTCTAGATCATCTACCTGAGTCACAAGTTGTTGTTCCATTTCGCCCCCCTCTGGAAAGACGAAATTCTAACAGGAAGCAAATTTCACCCGCAACCTGGCCGGACTATTCTTGCCTACCTGCTATGTCGTCAGATTTTCTTGCCTGGCGAGACCTTTCCCGCTCGGCTTTCTGAACGGATTCCACGTAGGCCTGCGTCGGTCTCGCGTGCGAAAAACATCGTGGGCTTACGATGCCGAACGCTCGAGACGCATGCCGGGATAATCCGGGCTCAGCGACGGATAACCTGCACCGGGGGCATTCTTGACAGGCCTTGTGGGCGGAGTGTACCAAGAATGGATGAGACGGCTGCGCGGTTTTCCCTCTATCCTTTTTCTTTTCCTTCCGGGCCTGCTCTGGGCCGAGGATCTGCCGCTGACTCACAACCTGCCGATCCCGGACTTTCAGAACCGCACAGAAAGCACCAAGGCCTATAATTTCGACGCTCCGCCTGAAGGCATGTTTCGCCACATTGTCCTCGCCGAGGGGTTCGATGAGGAATTGGGGTTTCAACGCACCCATGAAATTGTTCCCGTCCAACCGACTGAGCAATTCCCCGAAGGGTCGAGGCCGGTCTTCATTGTCTTCGAATTTCACCAACATTACCAATCATTCAAAGTATTTGGACTCTGCTATCCCGAGCAGGTCGCGGGACTGGATGAACATACCGTCGTCGCGGAAGATGCCATGTACATCGCTCTTGAAGATCAAACCGGATATTTGAAGCTGTTCCCTACCCAGGAAGGATGGAAGCCCGGACGGTACAAAGTCGAAATTCACGCCGGCGAGCAAGTGAATGATATGAGCCTCATGGGGACCATGCGTTTTACGATCACCGCGTCGATTGACTCCCCATCGGCGATCCGGTCCCGCTGAACTGCCGACCTGTCGCTGCCGCAAGGCGTGAGACACACAATGCCATGCTGCGCTGTCCTTGATGCTCCTGGTGAGCGCAACTTCGAGCTACCGAGCGCCTGCGGCATAACAAGGTAAGTAATCGTTACCGAGTGCGCAGAATCGGGACGGAATCGTTTGACCGCCCCTCTACGCCTTTTGTAGAATGTGCCGCGGCCATACCGGCGAACTCATACATGAAGGATTTGATCCCACTCCATGACTGTAGTGACCCGCCCATGGGCTTCCGTGATCATCCCCATCAAGGATGAGCACGACAATCTGGTTCCCCTGACTGAGCAGCTCGTGAAGGTTCTGAACAGCAGGGAAGAGTCGCAAACGGCTCCGTTCGAGTTGCTGTTCATCGACGACGGCAGCACTGACGGAAGTTCGGAGCTGCTGGATCGCCTGACGGCACAATACCACACGGTGAAGGTTTTTCACTTCGACCGCAACTACGGACAGTCGGCGGCTTTCGATGCCGGATTCAAACAGTCCACCGGAGAGCTGGTGATGACTATCGACGGCGATTTGCAAAACGATCCCGCCGATATCGCCACGTTGCTCCAACACATCCGGACATTCGATTTGGTCTGCGGATGGCGAAAAGACCGCCACGATAACCTGACACGCAAGATTTCCTCTCGTATCGCCAATGCCGTCCGCAGCGCCGTCACCGGCGATCGGGTGCACGATACCGGCTGTTCATTGAAACTATTTCGTCGTCCGGTCGTGGAGAAATTGCAACTCTTCGAGGGCATGCATCGCTTTTTCCCCGCCCTCGCCTTGATGCATGGGTTCACGGTCACCGAAGTGCCGGTGCGGCACTATCCCCGCGCCCACGGCGCCTCTAAGTATGGCGTGGGCAATCGGCTCTTCAAAGGCCTCTACGACTTGGCAGCCGTCCGATGGATGCAGCATCGTTGCCTGCGCTACCAATATCGTACCGCCTCGACCACCTCATCCCCATCGACACCGTCCTCCGTACCACTATGACTCTCGACACGCTGTGGCTGCTTATCGGGTTCCTGGGGCAGGGGGTATTCTTTATGCGCTGGGTCGTCCAGTGGATCGCATCGGAACGCCACGCACAAAGCCGCGTGCCCACCGCCTTCTGGTATATGAGTTTGATCGGCGGCATGATTACGCTTGCCTACGCGATCTATCGGCGAGATCCTGTCTTCATTGCCGGACAGAGCATCGGAAGTCTCGTGTATCTCCGCAATCTCATGCTGATTCACCGGCCGGATCCATCCGACCCCAACAGGGCATCCTCGGCGACCAAATCTTAATGGTATCTCCATTGAACGGACCGTCCTCATCCCCGCCGGCGCATGCCGACCGGTCGATTCAACCCTCGACATTGCTGTTGCTTCTGGCAATGGCGTCTGTGCTGTTCTTCGTCGGACTCGATTCTGTGGGCCTGACCGATCGGGACGAGGGCCGCAATGCCGAGGCCGGGCGAGAAATGTATGAGACGGATGATTACATTAGTCCGACGTTCAACTATGAGCCGCGCTTCGCCAAGCCGGTGTTCGTCTATTGGTTGATGAGCCTCTCGTACCATGTGTTCGGGGTGAATGAATTCGCGGCACGGTTTCCCTCAGCCCTGTTCGGCTTGGGACTGATCCTGCTCCAATACCTATTCCTGGCGCAATGTCGGGGTCCGGTGATGGGCCTCTTCGCGGCGGCGATGTTGCTATTGAATCTGGAAATCATCGGCCTCGGGCGCATGGCTCTGACCGACAGTGTCCTGATATTTTTTACGACCTTGTCGCTCTATGGATTCTGGGCAGGCTTGTATGGCAGAGGACGCGAGCGTCACTACATGTGGCTGTTCTATATCGGCATGGCGTTAGGGACACTGACCAAAGGGCCGATCGGCTTTTTAATCCCTCTGTTGGCCGTGGGGCTATACTTGTGGCTGACCCGTTCATGGTCACTCTACTGGCGTCAAGGATTTCCACTCCCTGGTCTGCTCGTCTTTCTGATCCTCTCTCTCCCCTGGTACCTCATGATGCTGAACATTCATGGAGAGCGTTATACGACTTCCGCGCAAGGCGACACGGTCGGCCGATTTTTCGGAGCCATGGAAGGACACGGCGGCACCCCGCTCTTCTACCTGCCCGTTTTTTTGGTCGGGTTTTTCCCTTGGAGCAGTCTGCTTCCGTTCGCCTGGTATCAAGCCTACAAGAGCTGGGGAGATTCTAAACAGACCGGCGCGTTATCGCCGCTGGCCTCAGGCTCGACTCATCAACCTTCACCCCACGCGCTGGAATGGTTTGCCGCCATCTGGGTATTGGGCGGATTGATCTTCTTCAGCCTGTCTTCGACACGCTTGCCGCACTACATCGCTCCACTGTTTCCCGCTGCAGCGATCCTGACCGCCTCATACTGGAATCGCTGTGTGACCGATTCTGCGGTCCCTGGCGTGCGAGCAGCCCTCCATACCATGACCGCTGTCGGCTCCATCCTAGCCATAGCATTTGCATTGCTGCCGCCCATCTATGCCAGACTCGCCGGACAATTGGTCAATGAATTTCCCCTGGCGGGACAGGTATCTCTTGGACCGGGGCCCTATGCTGTCGCCTCGATTTTTCTCGTGGGTATGGGTCTTGTCGCTTATTTTGGTTTCAGCGACACGAGACGACCGGCCGTCTTCTGGGTCGCGGGAGGATCGTTCGCTCTTGCGGTGCTTGCGATTATCCAGCTCATCTTTCCATTGGTGAACCACTTCGTGATCGAACCACCGCAGCGATTGGCCGAAGTCGCAGGCCTCAATCTCGGACCGGATGACCGGCTGATTCTCTATGGCCAACCCCGTCCTTCGCTGGTGTTTTATGCCAAGCGAAAAGCCATCATCGTTCACCTGAATGAAGAAACAAACATCAAGCCGTACCTCACCCAGCCGGGGCGCACGATGATTCTGTTACCGAATGCGTTGCGGGGGAGGTTGCCGGTGGAAACGAAAGAATATCCGGTCTTACTCGAACGCTACGGATACATCCTGCTGGCCAATCAATCGATGGTCGATGTCCCGGAGCAGCCGGAACCACCTCCCGTTCGCATACCGGGGCACTGAACCATTCTCACTGCAAGGGCACCAGTCCTTTAAGGGCTTGGATTGCCAATAGGCCTCCGATCGCTCCCGCAAGATGGAGACTCTCCGTCTTCCAAGAAGGTGGAGAATATAGAGAGGGAGCCGTACAACTGGAGGCGGCACTCCATTGACCCAAACAGACCAACCCGGTCAATCCGATGATCACCGGGGCACTCGTGACGACTCCCAACCCCATTCCCACAAGGCCTTTTGACGCGAAGGATCCGGTGTGACTGGCGCCTGTCGACGAATATCGATGTCGGGCTAACCGCAGCACCAGACCGCCCAACACAAGCGCCATCCCAGACGCGAACAGAATACCGTCCGACATGGGATCGGTAATCCGGTGCGTCAAGACCCAGAACAGACCCGTGATGAGCAGCGCCATCGGCGCGATACGCACGAGGGCGAGCCCACAGGACCGGCCCCACCAGCGCAGCGGCGCATTGAAGATCGATCCCACCACAAACCCTGTAACCATCCCGGCTAAAACATCAGTGGGAAAGTGAGACCCTCGCCAGATTCGGCTGGCCCCTACCCACGCGGCTAACACAAACAGAATCCATCGCGACCGGGGAAGCGATCGTGCCAAGACCGTCACAACCGCCACCGTCGCCGAGGTATGCCCGGACGGAAAAGAATCCAATCCCGAATCCAGGGACGGCCACCATTGCCAGCCTCCGGTATGGGTAAGGCGCGGTCTCGGACGGCCGATGACATGTTTAAGTCCGTTCACGACGAGTGCGACTACGCCATGCGCAAGCAGACTATCGAGTCCCGATTGCCGGAGCGAGTCTCGCTTCAGGTACCAGCCGCTCCCCAACAACAGCAGGCTGACCATGATCAGCGTACCGCCATTGCCGAGCCTTTCACCAAGATCGCCGATCGATTGGAGAGCCGACAAATTGTGCGACCGGAGAAACCAGAGGATGGGAATATCGATTTGAAGGAGGGCGGCAAACGATCCGCAGAGGGCGAGGGCGGAGAAGATCACCGCCGGCAAGGCAGGTTGGGCCGGTGGTGGATCGGATGGCGCCGGCGAGGGCACAGCCGGTCCGTCAACCGGCGGGATCATGGAATCCAGTCGGCGAGGAATATATTGAATTCTCCCCGTTGTTTCGCGTTCCGGTCGGATACCCACACGAGCTTCTTCCCATCGGGAGAAAACATGGGAAAACTGTTGAACTGCCCATCTGATGTCAATCGTTCCAGGTCGGACCCGTCCTCGCTGATGAGATACAGATGAAACTCGGGACTCCCCGACTCATTCCGCGTTTCCACATTGGACGAGAAGATGATGCGACGGCCGTCAGGATGGAAATAGGGAGAAAAATTGGAGGCGCCATTGTGCGTCACTTGCTGCTTGTCGGATCCGTCGGCATTCATGATGAAGAGCTCCAACCGGCCAGGCTCCACGAGGTTTTGGGCGAGCAGCGCCTTGTACTGGTCCAGTTCATCTTGATTGCCAGGATGTTGCGCCCTATACACGATCCGCTTGCTGTCCGGCGAAAAAAAGGGCCCTCCGTCGTATCCCACCTCCTCGGTCAGCCGCCGGGAATGGGTTCCGTCCAAATTCATCGCGTAGATATCGAGATCGCCGTCACGCATAGAGGTCCACACGATCGTCTTGCCATCTGGAGACACCGTCGCTTCGGCATCATAGCCCGGCGTATGCGTGAGACGTTGAGGATCTTGTCCGTCGATTCTGACGGAAAAGAGATCATAATCGTCGAGCGCCCAACGATAGGACCCGTCCCGTTTCGGCTTCGGCGGGCAATGAGGAGCTCTCAAATGCGTGGAAGAATACAGCACGCGGCGATCACCTGGGAAAAAGTATCCGCAGGTCGTGGTCCCCACCCCTGTACTGACCATGCGGATCGTATCGCTCACCAGGTCCATGACATACATTTGATAGCACCCGAGTGGTTCGTCGGCCGGTTTCATGACGGCGGCAAACGTATCCTTCATCCAATTATTCGTGGACTGAAAGATCAGCTTGCTCCCATTGAATGAAAAATAGGCCTCCGCATTTTGCCGCCCGAACGTGAGTTGCCGGATATTGGCAAGGTGCCGCTCACTCGAGGCTAGCGGGTTCGCCTGAGCCTGGGCCTGCTTCGTCGGCGCCGTTCTCGCCGGGGTCGCCGGAACTGAGCACAGCATGAGTGCCAGCATTCCAATGATGAACCTGTTAAGGTGTGCCAATTCGCACCTCTGCACTCATCGTATCCTCCCAATCTCCCCGTGCCACCACGGCTCCTTCGTGAAATACCACATAACTCTGCCATCCGTAAAAAAATAAAAGCCGTGCAACTCTTTCTAGCGCCCGGGGTGTCACTCCGTAAAGCAAAGTGACTACGCTGCCAGGTTGGTCGTCCCGTCGACAGGATACCAGCAGCGCCATGCTTGGTCCCTCGTACGTACGACCTTGGACAGAAAACTCCTTGTCGGAGAGACGAAGGCGATCGCCGCAGTACCGCAAGACCTCTAAGGCAATGGGATTCTCACGAGGACCGCCCAGCATCAGCAATGATCCTTTCGGCAAGGGCGATTCCCACTCCCCCTGCCGAAGCATCGTCGTGCGCGCGATGCCCGGCTTCGCCGCTTCCTGAGCCACGATACGTTGAACAATCTCACCGAACAGGTCCGATTCGTCCGAAGATGACTGGCGAGGCAGAATGAGCGTTCGCAACGGGTCCGTCACATAGAGATTTAACATGGGAGCCATGTCGCTCCTCGCCACACGACGGAACAGGTGATGGTGTGGATCCAGCCGGACAGCCAAGGGCCGCTCTGAAAGCGGCACGATCACGTCCTGTTGCGTATCCGCCATCTGGACGCGGACGAGCTCGGAACGCCCCCCGCTTAGCACAAACTCCAGCTCGACCGGTACCTGATACGATTCGTCGCCTTGAACGATATGCACCGCCGCCTCAACCGCTCCTGCTAGCGCAGAAGTCCCATGTACCGGATACAGGCGAAGTCCGGACAGCGTGAGCTCAGGCGCGCCGGCACGTTCCACCCATTGGGTAAAAAACCACCGTAAATCTCGGCCGGCCGCTTCTTGAAAGGTTCGCTCTAAATCCTTCCAATCGGCCACAGCGCCCAGGTACTGCTCCGGGATGTGCTTCAGTGCTCGCCAGAAAGCGACATCGCCCACTTCCTGTCTGAGCAGATGAAACACCATGGCGGCCTTTTGATAACCGATGGCATTGTCCTTTTCGTCGCTCTTCTGAGTGAATCTTCGCAACGGGTAATCGTCACCCGGACGGACATTGGCGGAAAAGCCGAGAAGCATCAGCCGCCGTTGCTCACGGGCCTGCACCTCATCGCCTGCGAGCTCATGGTAATAGTAATTCGCAAGATAGGTCGTCAGGCCTTCAACCCAATTCCCGTGACTCACCCGATTAAACACCCCGTTGCCGATCCAGGAATGCACGATTTCATGGCCAAGCGCGTAGGGCTGCGTGTAATGACGCTTGATGACCGCGCTCCCCAGCAGCGTGAAGGACGGCATTCCCAGCCCACTGGAGAAAAAGTTCTCAACGACGGCAAATTTCGAAAAGGGATAGGGTCCGAGCAAGGGAATATAGGCGTCGAGGTATTTGGCTGACGCGTCGAGATACTCATCGGCGAGCGCCGCCTCATCGGGAAACAGGTAGGTGGCCAGTTGAATCGCCTGACCGGATTGTGCCTGCCAGGCACGGGTCTTGATGACGAACCGGTTGGCAACGACTGTCAGCGCTTCGCTCTTGCTATCGACGATCCATCGCGCGGGATCAGCCTGAGGAGTGCCCTGTGTCACGGCGGCCCAGCCGTCCGGCACATTGATCGTCACGTCATAGGTCGCCAACGAGTCGTCAAGGTGGGGGTACCATTGGGTTTCACTACTGAGATACACTCCATCCGGCCCAATATGGCCCGAGGTTTCACTCGCAGTGACGAAACGCAGATGGCTCGGATCCCGAGGAGGATCAGTAATGATCCCGCGGTATACGAACCGTAACCGTACCGATCCATCCTCCGGGTTAGACGGTGGTTGCATTAGGATTATTCGTGGAGGCGCAGACCGACCGGACGACCCGCTTCTTTCAAAGGCCACAACGGCAGGGGACTCGCAGGGATCATCACAGAAAGTTACATTCTCGATTCGGTCCAGAAGCAAAGAAGAGGCGAGCGAAAATGCCAGCGCCTGTCCACGATATCCTCCGGCGATAGTCACTTCGTCCGTTGCTGCTAATTCATGGGAATCCGGCAGCAGGTCGATCGCTAACCGGTGGTGATGAACTGTCGGAGGGCGGGAACCAGGCTCACCGACTGCCGGAGCAGGGACCAAAAGAACCGCGAGCAGGCTGAAACCGATGAGGCGATGCAAACCATTCACCCTTCACCGAAACCTCGAGGTGGACGGCGAAGCTTAACATTCCCGGCAGACCATCACAAGCTGGACGGCCATCAACGCTCGCTCCAAGTCAATGGGCTTGTCCAACACTTCTTGCGGACCAAACTTCCAGGCTTCGGTCAGCAAGGCGTCATTCTGATGACCGCTCAGAATGATTATCCTTCCGGCATACTCTCGTTCCCTAAGCGTCCGCAACACATCCACGCCGTCCATCTCGGGCATGGCAAGATCCAGGATAAGAAGATCGGGAGCGGACTCTTCAATCAAATGAAGCGCTTCACGGCCATCTCTTGCTGAACGGACACGATACCCTCTCAAGCTGAGAAACCGTACCAGAAGCTCCCGCGCCATGACATCGTCATCCACGACAAGAATCTGTTCATCGAGACCTTCTTCCGCCCTGTCTACCGACGTAGGCAACAGCACCGAAGCTTGTCGCTTGGCATACTGTGCGACCCGCTGCACAGCCCCGATGAGAATATCCAGCGAGAGCCCTTTTCGAAAGAAATCCGTCACCCGTAATTCACGGGCCTTGTTTTCCTGCTCCTCGGTGGCTCCTCCGCCCAGAATAATCACACCGGCACTGGGATCATGCGCTCGAATCTCTTTGAGAACCGCCAATCCATCCATTTGAGGCATCCGCAAATCGAGAAGCGTGACAGAAGGATGAAGCCGCCTAAATAAGGCCAGCCCCTCTTGTCCGCTGGTGGCCGTGCTGACCTGGTACCCTTGACGGGCGAATGTCAATTGAAGAAGGTCGCAGTGCAGCCGATCATCATCGATGACGAGTAGTGTGGTCATAGTCTCTTACCAGTTATGCCCTCTGTCATAGCCGACAGAAGGTGCGAGGCACACATAGCTGCGCTACAGGAAATTTAGCACAGGGATTGGTGGATGAGAAGAAATTGCCGGAAAGTGCCGATGGTGAAGCTGCAATGCGGTTTAATGACAGCTCTAAAACAATGCGTCGACGAATGCTTTCGCATTGAAGTCCTGCAAATCATCGGCGGATTCCCCGACTCCGATCAGCCGAACTGGAATTTTGAGTGCGTCTGCAATGGCCACGACGATGCCGCCACGCGCTGTCCCATCCAGTTTGGTCAGGGCAATTCCGGTTACTCCCAGGGCCTCGTGGAAATGCTTGGCCTGAGCAATGGCATTCTGTCCGACCGTTGCCTCCAAAACCAAGAGCACTTCATGAGGGGCTCCGGGGCACTCTTGCGCCACCACGCGCTTGATCTTCCGCAACTCATCCATGAGGTTTGCTTTCGTATGCAATCGTCCGGCGGTATCGATGAGCAAGACATCTGAACCGCGCGCTTTGGCAGCCGTTATTCCATCATAGGCGACCGCCGCGGGATCGGAACCCGGTCGATGCCGGATCACATCGACCTGGATACGGTCTGCCCATACCTGCAATTGATCAATCGCCGCTGCCCGAAAAGTATCCCCTGCCACCAACAAAGGTATTTTCCCTCCTTGTCGAAAACGCTGGGTCAGCTTGGCCAATGTCGTGGTTTTGCCGACGCCGTTGACGCCCACGGCCAAAATCACAAAAGGACGCGGCGTCTGGGCGACCAATTGCTCCAGTGAAGATGATTGTGTGGGAAGAAGAATGTCCAGCACAGATTGCCGAAGGAGTTCCCGAACTTTCTCGACGGATGAAAAATTATCCCCCCGCATCTGAGCCCGCAATTCTTCCATCACTCGTTCTACAGCCGGCATGCCGAGATCGGCACTGATTAAGGCCACCTCCAGTTCATCCAGGAGTGCCGGATCAGCAGCTCGTCCAAGGAGCCGATCTAGGTGACCGGTGACCGCATCTCGTGTTTTTGACAGACCCGTGCTTAGCTTCTGAAACCACCCCAAGCGCACCTCGCTCTCTCTATCGCTCGAAATCCTCCGATAGGGACAATTTCGGTCCTGATAGCCGACCGGAATCGTGTGGCACCAACAGCCGCGGCACCGGAGTGAGGCGCCGAAGCACGATCCGCTCTCGCCTAGTCATTCGGCACGCCTCTACCTGGCCTCGTTCATGATCGTACCCGCACAGATGCAGTACGCCATGAATCAAAAGCGTCACCAATTCTTCATCAATGCCGCGCTGTTGCCGGCGGGCTTGGCGGACGGCCTGCGGCAAGGAAATGACGACGTCTCCAAGCATGGCGGACGGTGGACCGGGCCCCTCCCTCATCGCAAAGGCCAGCACATCCGTCGTCCGATCTCGGTGACGAAAGGCGTGATTCAAACTGCGCATTCGGCGATCACCGACAATTTCCAGACTAAGAAGTGCGTCGGATTCATTCACCGCTTGGAGAATCTGGTCAGCCACGTTTGTGAGGGCACCAAGACGAAGCTGCCACCTAGTAAGCCGCATGCCGATCACCACCGGCATTAATGTGGCTGACCCCAGGAGCCTGACGAGGGTGTTATGGTGCGAGATGGTTTGGGATCCGAGCGATGCCCCTTCGCCTGCGCTTTGGGCACATTGCTTTTTGACTGAGCAGAGCTCTCAAGCCCGACTGCACGGCGGTCATACGCTTTAATGATTTCCTGCACGAGCCGATGTCGCACGACATCCCGCTCATCAAAATAAACAAACTCAATGCCGGCAATATCCTGGAGAATGTCGCGCACTTCGATGAGTCCTGAAATACGATCGGACGGCAAATCGATTTGTGTAATGTCCCCCGTGACCACCGCCTTCGAGTGAAAGCCTAACCGGGTGAGGAACATTTTCATTTGCTCGGCGGTCGCATTTTGCGCTTCGTCTAAAATGACGAATGAATCGTTGAGGGTACGGCCTCGCATGAACGCGAGCGGCGCGATTTCGATATCCCCTCGTTCAATGAGCCGGTTGGCCCGTTCCATGTCCATCATATCGAACAAGGCATCGTACAATGGCCTGAGGTATGGATTGATTTTGGCATACATGTCGCCGGGCAGATAGCCAAGTTTTTCGCCGGCCTCAACGGCCGGGCGCGCAAGAATGATGCGACTCACATCCTTTCTCATCAAGCAGCTGACCGCCATTGCCATTGCCAAATACGTCTTCCCCGTCCCGGCCGGCCCAATGCTGATCACGATGTCATGCTTCTCGATCGCGTCGAGATAGTGCTTCTGCGTTGGAGTTTTGGGCAGGATAAAACGTTTCTTGGTCACGATCGGAGAAGAACTGAAAAGAAGATCCTTGAGGGAGGCGTCCTGGTTATGACGAAGCGCCGTCAGAGCGTGCGTGACATCATCCGGCTTGAGATCGTACCCTTCGTTGGTCAGTGAGGCGAGTTCGCTGAAGACTCGTTCCGCCTGCTTCACGGCATCCGACGTACCATCCACCGTCACTTCTTCGCCCCGTGCCGAGAATCGAACTCCGAACTCTTCCTCAATGAGCTTGAGGTGGCGATCGTGATGGCCGAAGAGAGCGGCAGTATTCGTGCCTTCCCGTAGTTTAATCTTGCGCACGCCGCGTCGAAGACTCCTTTCGCCGGATTCGATAAGGAGATTCTAACAAATGGAGGAAGGCAGGAACAAGATCGACGAGGCAGGATTGAGAAAAAGTGTGGATGGCTTCCGACTTTATCCTTGAGACGGCGGCTGAGACGCAGAAGAAGGAGCCGGGGACGGAATAGAGATCTCAAAGTCCTGCCACGCCATACCACCCTGTCCATCATCCACCATGACCTTAACCCGGTGGGTACCGGCCGACACAGGTGTCAGCTTCCAGGTGATCTGCCCTGTACCTCGGTCGATCGCCATCCCAGGGGGTGCGGTCTCTAAGCCGTAATTGATTCCATCCCCATCGGGATCCTTGGCTCGGACGGCATACTCATACTGCTCTTTGTTCGTCAGGACCGCCGGGCTCGATAGGATCTGCGGCGGTGAATTACCCAAGACAACCGGCGTGGCACGAACCGGCATGCCGGCCGTATCCAGATCACGCACAATCACCTCGAGTGCCACCATATCCTTTCGTCCAAACCCTGCAGTATCGAGGAAGTTCTCTTCGCCATCCTTCACCTGTTTGTCATTCCGCCACCAGCGATAGCTGTAGTGGAGTTCATCATGATCGGAATCGAACGCATTGACCCGCGCATAAACACGATTGCTTTCTTGAGGTAGATCTGTCTCGATCGTCACCTGTCCGACGAGAGGCGGAGTATTCACCACCGTAATCGGCTCAGTCCGAAATGGGGCGCTGTCAGTCTGTCCATCCGAAACTATCACTTCGAGCGCGACCTGATCGCCTCGCTTCACATGCTCCGGCTTCAACTCGACTCCCGTTGCACCAAACAGCGGGACGTCATTTACGATCCATTGGAATCGCGTGGTGAGGTCTGCTCCATCCGGATCATCAGCCGCGACATGTGCGGTGATGGGTTGGGCCAAGGTCAAAGGAGAGGGAATAATGGTGACCAGGCGAATCGTAGGAGCCTGATTGTGCTTCGCACTACCCACAATGACCGATCCATCTTGCGGAGAGGACGAACAACCCCAGAAAATCACAATGGAGAAGGAGACAATGCACAGGTGTAACGCCCTGGAAATGAAGGATGAACTGAAACCTGTCATCACATGTTCGTCCATGAGAAATACCGGCTTCGTGGATCAATGGCGACATTGGCACCGATATTGGAGCTTGGAAGTCCCGCAGCAGTTCCTCCTGCCAATCCGCAGGTCGCACAGTCACCGAAGTTGCCTTGGCTCATATTGATCAAAAGCCCGAACGGACTACCACCATCACGGCCAGAGCCCATATGGACGACGATACCAAACGCCAGGCCTTCCCCAAGCGAGCCGAATTTATTCACTGTTTGATTTGCGCCTGATGCAGTTGTTCCGATAATAGGCTCTTGATACGCGCTGCCAGTCTTATAGAAGAGCGCCCAGAGTCGGCTGGTTCCGGACGAGACACAGATGTCGTTGGTCGGGATAAAAGTCGGAAAAAACACCACGCCTCCGAATACCGTCGGACTGCTTACGGCTCGCTCGCCAATGCCATAGGCAACCGGCTGAGATGGCGGGTTGGCCGGTTCTAGGAGTTTGGTCACCCATCCGTCATTGCTTTGGACAAGCCCAATTAACCCGCTAAAAGTCGTCGCACCGGTTACACCAGAAACTTGCGTGGTGCCGCTCGCCTGCCCACAATTCCCGACTCCTACCACACACACTGTGGCATTGGAGACGTCGACCAGGTTGTTTTCCATGCAGTTCAGCGGGCCGACCGTTTGGTTACAGCCTGCGTTCAGAACGGAATCTTTCAGTCCAACGAAATATTGAGTAGACGTGTCTGTCTTGTCCGCTCCGCTGTAATAGCGGCCGCTTCCAGCAAAAACCCAGACGTTCGCCGCATCGTCAGTCGTGACGGACGGTGCAGTTGAAACCGGCCCCATTTCCGCTCCGGACAAAAACGTGTCCAGCATCTCTGTTGGAATTCGCGAAGCTCCTGAAGAAATACCCCACTGGTTCGGATTGGTGACTGTCCCGAACGGAGCAGCGATGCCACCTGCTCCCATGGTCAACCGATAGATCTTTCCGCGCCACGGCAGAGCCCCATCATTGATGACTCGGCCGAAATAGACGACATCATGACGATAGTCCAAATTTCTATCGAAAGACGCCATATCACCGATATAGGAATTCCAGCTTCCCACCGAGAACGAAGTCACCAGACTATTGGCGCTGCCGGGCCCTGTCGCAAGATCGATCGCGAATATTTTCCCACCTTGCGCCACGCTGGCATCGTACCCGGTCGGACCGGATCCCACCACCATGTACCACTTGGCATTCGCATTACTGGCCATGGCATCGGCTCCCGGGTTCACGCGAACCACGGCTGGTACGCTCGTCGCCAGACCCAAATCCGAGCGACTGAAAGACCAAAGTAATTTGGGGGCAACTTCAGGATTAGTAATATCCAGTGCAAAATACGAACTGTAGAATGTGTAATCCGTCCCGCTGATTGTGACGGTCATGGGTGGAGCGCCTGTTCCGGTGGTGCAGGCGCCGCAACTTCCACCCATTCTGAATCCACCGATCAAAATGGTGCCCCAGCCGTTCGGATGGTCCGCATCCGGCGTGAAAATACGCACATCAGTCACCTTGAGCGGCAGATCGACATAGTAAGCATGCTGGTAATCAGCACGAGTCAAAAATTCAAGTTGCGGTAGGAGCTCATAGGGGACAAACCCCCACAGCTCCTCTCCCAATGGCGGTCCCGTGGAATTGTCGGTCGGATTTTTCGTGAACCAGCCGTGTTCTGTTGTATTGGCAGGAGCGGCGGCGCCGGCATCATCGCCCGGATGGTAATAGCCGGCATTGAAGGCATGCAGCATGCCGTCGTTTCCGCCCACATAGGCAACCTGTCGGCGATTGTGATACTGCTGGAGAAAGGCCGAATAGCTCTGGTCACCATAAATGGCATCATGCCGATCGCGGGGACCGGCGACTACGGTCGGCGTCGAGTGAATGACATCTCCAAGCTTCCACACCTTCAGCGTTCCGCTTCCGGCCGGCACCTGGAGTCGACGGTCCCTTGTCGCAGCCTGATCTGTGCAGGTTGCCATGTCGCAGCCACGTATGAAGTTGATGATCTTGGTTCCCTCCGCACTCGACGTCGCACGAAGATACGGTCGCAAGGTCGCTTCATTAGCGGTTGTGAAGGCAAGTTGTTCACCGGCATCAACCATCCCGTCATGATCCGAATCTACCCAGGTGAGAATCGTTCGAGTTGATGAATCCTTTAGGGCGAGCTGCTTACCCGCCTCCCAAATTGGAAGGATGTCACTCAAGAGCTGCCCGCAAGGATTACAATCCGCCACCGTCACCTGGCTATCGCCATTTTGATCGTTCGGCAACCCATCGCCGTCAGTATCGACGTACTTATCCACTCTCACTGAATTCGAAAACGTATCAAATCGGGTCTTTATGATCTTGTCGACTTTGTAGTCAAGTCGGCCGTCTTGGTTCGTGTCCTCACGAGTATTCCCGAACGTATCGATAAATAAAGATTGTGTGTACCCGGTCCATTTCACGTCGCCGAGCGTGGAAGGTTCGATGGTACTTGGATAGAAATAGGACTGGTACAAGGCACCTTCACCCGTCGACGCGGTGGCCAGTACGGATACGGATGAACCGGATGAGCTTCTTCTTAAAATACTTGCGATCGTCGCAAGGAGTTTATCTTGAAGATCGTCCACATTGGAGGATTCAAAGTATGCATCTGGAATGCCATCTGGAGTTGAAGCCCCCGTGATGTTGTTCTCTTTATCCCATTCATTGGTTTGGGGAATACCGTCGCCGTTCGAATCTTCAAAGCCGCCCAAACGAGCTGTTTGCGCCAGAATCCCTCGGCCGTTGATGTTCCCGAACGCGAAGAAAGAGTACACGGTCAAACTCTGGGTTCCAGGCAGACAGTGACCCGTAACCCCCAAGGCCGCAATCGTGCCGTCGGCTGTCCCATTGCAGGGCCGGAGATCGCTCGTGTGGGCCCAATACGCCACGTCATCCAAATAGTGCTTTCCATTGTCGGCATAGTCGGTTTTATGTTCGGCAAGCAGATCGCTGAAAGGTGTCGCAGCATTGGTATTGCATGTGCCATTAATGGGGCGAGATGGAGCAGCGCTATCACTTCCCGTGCAGTGGACGCCATGATGGGCATGTCCATAGTCTTGAATGGCGGCCGGCACGTTCTGGTCCTCTGTCGGTTCACCGTCGGTAAAAACAATAACGAAGGTCCGACAACAATTCACCACCTGGGACGTCGAAGCCCAGGGAGGCGCATGATTTTTCCCGAAGAAATAGGGATCACGGCCACAGGCGTTCGCAATATAGCCTGATGGACAGCTCTCTCCGCCGCCCAATACGGTGACTTCGCTCGTCCCAATAGACCCAGCCCCGCTCGTGGCAAAATTGACTCCATCGGAAATTCCGCCCGAAAAAGCAATTGGGTAGACATAACCTGTCGCGAATGTTGATTTGATCTGTGCGACATAACGCGCAGTTTCATACAGAGACTCAGCGAGCGGAGTCCATGTGGAGGGATAGGACTCCTGCACGGCATCGACCATTGCCGCCATATTTGTATTGAACGTCTCAACGCCGGAACCGGACCAATCAATCGACTGGCGCGACCCGGCACCGACCAACATCCGTGCTCCCTCACTACTCGACTTGAACTCAACCAACCCGAAACGCGCCTTCGAACCGATTTGCTGAATTACGCCGGTCGGTTCGGTGACATATCCGATCTTTAGGAGATACTTTCTAACGCTGTACGAATCTCCACAATTACTGTTGAAGCTGGTGTCATTTTCCACGCAGAAATATGCATCCGAAACATGAATGGAAATTGTTCCTGGATTCCCTGTTCTGTCGAGCGACGGGATACGGCCCACATAAGTATTCACGCCGCTGCCAGAGTTGTAGCCGACATCGGCACGCTCATTTTCGACCCCATTGGCCTGAGCACGTACCGTTTTGAGTGCCGGGGTTCCATTACTGGGGCATGTTCCGTCGGCCGCCCGAGCTACGAAGCAGTCTCCCCCGATCATCGCACGTTTTACTGCATCGAACCGACGTAGCGTCGCCCAATTCAAGAAATTGCCGTCCCATTCCGTACTGGAGCAGGCTGTCGCCACCGTAGCCTTTACAGTGCCGCTTTCAAATCTGTCGTCAGTCGTATCGTAGACATAGCATTGCAACGGATCAAAATAGCCCGAATAGCGAGTCGTGTTCGTAAAGGTGGTCGTGGTCGATGTGCTTCCGTCTGACAACGTCCCGCATGACGTCGACTCACAAGCCCGATTGCTCATACTGCCGGAGTTATCCATCACGACAATAATGTTCGGCGTCGTTGCATTGGAGACGAAGGGAGGCGCTGCCGTATAGTCTGCATTCGAGACAATCGCACGAGCATCGCCTGATCCAAACAACCCGATACTAAGGCTACCGGCGACAATCGTTAACGCAGCGAGGGTTCGGGGATTCATATTCTCTTCCTCCTTATCTCAAACAGGAAAACAGCCGCCATGTCGCGACTACGAGTTGAGACAAGACCTTTCATGCCCTATTGCGGCAACTTCACCACCATTTTGTCGATGCGGCCTTCTTTGAGATGAAACCTCACGAGCGAGGTTGGAATGATCCGATCGAGAGCTAATGGCTCCCCTTCATGATTGACTACCGCCACATCCGACTTCAGCACATAACTCCGTCCGTCGATGCGAATCGTCGATCCTTGCGCCTCGTCGATCACTCCGGACTGAAAACCCGCAGTCGCAAACGGCACGGCTATTTCCGTTTGCGCGAAGCCGGCTGACGACCAGGAGGGGACCCAATGCGCCAGCGACAGTAACCCGAGTGCCACAACGATGACGTTGCCGTTCATCGCCGTACTCCTCCTCATTAACTGATTTTTTTCACACATGTTTCTCCTTCCAAGCACCCATAGATCGATGTCACCGTACTATTTGAGCCGGTCGCTGGATTGCTTGCCATGCAGGTAATTCGATAGACTTTCTCGACCGATCCCGTCGTTCCTGCGCCTTGTCCGGACTTCCCATGCGTATAGAGCAGATCGATGTCACCATTGACAGTAAAGCCGGGAAGATCAGTCATCACGAAGTTCGGAGTAATATTCGGAGAATCCGAATAGTTGTACGCCGGCGTATTTGACGCAGCAGGCGGGGACGGAAGATCGTATCCATATATCTCGCTATACAGGGTCGTTGCATTTGCCGCAGGCACAGGCCCGATCGGAGCGACAAATGAGGCGGGGAGCACACCTGGAGGAGCAAGCGTCTGTTGAATGATATTGGCGGCAAGGCCTTCGCACGAGTCCGCAGCGGCCACCACGGCCTCAGTGCTGCGAAAAAACCCCGCCATTCGATGCTCCATGCTCGTCACGGTAATGGCGGCAATTCCGAGTACGGTCAGAATCAATAGCATCAGAAGGACGGTGAGCAGGGCGATCCCCTGTTGGTTCCTTACTCCTGTCGCTCCCCGTCTTATGTCCATGCCGATTTTTCCCGTCGCAGGTTCATCGCGTCTGTCTCTATTTATAGGTTTCGTGGCTGGATGGTACGGACGAGTACCCGTCGTCGCTGTTGCTGATAGACAGCTGCATCATAAGTAGGATCCGTCGATGGATCATGATCGCCGACCACTACAGGTCCCGTCGTATGGGCAGCTCTGGTTCCCCTCTCGTCCAGTCCTTGATCGGCTTGCGTTTGCCTGACGACTAGGCTGACTTGTGCCATTTTGATCTTGTCCGGCGTCCAAGGCGTGATTGCCCAGGCATTGTTGGAGACAAAATCTGCCTGCGTGAATGTCGGCAAGCCCGAGGAAGAAGACCCATCTTGGTCATCGACAACCCCATCCGGAAACAAGGGATTGGGAGCAGCTTGGTTGCATCCATCGCAGGCATACGTGATCTGCAGATCCTCCACGCCATCGACGATCGGCACGTTATCTCTCACCAGGCAGGGCGCGTCACTCCCGCACGTTGCCGGGTTATTCGACACAACCTGGTAACGTACGCACTGCATCAGATACACCGGTGTACCGATAGGGAATTTGCCGTCGATGTAGTTCGTGGTGCCGAATCCGATGGAGGTTGCCCCCACGGATGCCACGGTCTTTGGCAGCGCTCCTCCGAGGGAGATCGTGGAGCCTATGACGAGTCCCTGCGCTGTCATTTCCGTAATGGCTGTTCCCGAAAGGCTGATGGCATTGTCCTGTGTCGGTGAATTTTGAGTTCCGCCAACCGCGGTAGTCAGGGTCCACCCCGAGGTGTTCATGACCGGAAGCACCATGGCGATCCCATCAGGTCCGGCATCGACGCCTGCCGGTGTCTGGTCTTGCGGGAGAAGCCCGACCGGCTTGACGATGGCCCCGATGGTAGCATTGCAGGCACCCACCGCTGTCGTACCAGGATCGGTGGCATTGTAGTTGTACCCCGCGAGCTTGATGTCTCGGCTCAACAATTCGATCCCCAAGCGGACGTTCTGTTGGGTATCCGCCACTTGAGTATTGACGATATTCGCCCGATTCGAAGTGACCACCGTGGTCAACGTTGCTGCCACGATCACTACCGTGATCAGGACGGCCACCATCAATTCCACGAGGGTGAATCCTTGCTGACTCCCTACGAATCGATGCATATCAGAACTCCACCCGCCTATTCAGGCGCTACCAAACTTGTAAACGTCACCGTCTTCGTCCGAGCCGTGCTCACATCCGTGCGCAAGGTTTGCCAATTCACTGCAATCGTTACCCGGAACCGATTCATCGTAACCGGATTGATTGTGGGATCGGGATCGAGGCGGGCCACGCTGACGACACCGCGAGCGCCGGTCAAACCTGAATTCGCAACCAGACTTTGCCACTGTGTACAATCGCCGAGAGCCATTCGCTGAGTGCTTACATTCTGAGGGCAGGCGCCGTTCGTATCGGTGTTGTGATAGTCCAAGACGCGTTGCCGGTTGTTTTGAATACGCTCCGCCATGTCGGCAGCAAGATTGGTAATGCGCGTCACATCATTGGCATCCACGTTTTTCCCCAGCGACATCCCGGACAGTCCCGCCAGCCCAAGCAGTCCGATTGAGAGAACACCCGCAGCCACCATCGCTTCCAAAATGGTAAAGCCCTGCGGGTGAATCATGCTGGCCATCTCTGTTTCCTTGGCATTCGCTTCAACGAAGCCTTTAGGGGCACGTCGTTTTGGCGCACCAATTGACCTTGCCCGCCGGAGTGACGACAACCGAGTAAGTCGTCCCCTGCTCCGACATCAGTGCAACCGTTTGATTCGCCGCCGATCCGCTCAATCCCTGTTGAGTGAACTGGATCGTCGGACCACCCGTGAAGGACACTATGGATCGGGGAAGCAGCACAGGAGGAAATACCCCGCCGAAATCGACATTTACCTTGCCTGACACAAGCGCCAGTTGCACGGTGACGGCAAGATTTCGATTCATCGCCGCCATACGAGCCAGACTGAGGCTGCCGGCCAATTCCGTCGTGCCCTGTTTCAATTGATAGCGCGCATTCCATTGAATATAGTTCGGGACAGCCACCATGGTCAGAATGCCGACAATCGCGCAGGCGATCATCACCTCAACCAAGGTGAATCCGTCTTGACAGCAGTGGCTGGAGAATCGTTGCTGGCAATGCTGTACAGACATGGCACCCGGGGAGAGGAGCAAGTGCCATGCCGATGATTTTCCCCTTACATCCTCGCTAACCGATTGAAATTTCTGTCTGCATTACTGACAGGCGAAGTACAATTCCGAGCTTTGGTGATCATCAAGATGACAAATTTTGTCGGCCTCTAGGGGCCCCACGCGCAGAATTGTTAAGTGGTCCAGAGGATCGGCCGCCATCGGAGACAAGCACTTTGGATACACTGAGTGCGGGCAGGGATGGTTGGGCCAATAGAGCAGACGGTGAAGCGTTCTGGCTGTGAGTTCCGCTGCACAGCCACTAGGCCGGAAACCTGCTTCGACAGACAAGGAACTACAAAGGGAAGTCAAAAGCAGCTGAAATCAATGTCAACGGAGCATTGTTCATTTAATGGCCACCGCACGGACTTGCTTATAGGTGGTAAGACCCTGTGTAATTTTTTCGATGCCGTCTTGCATCAGCGTCCTCATACCTTCACTCTTGGCCAATGCCGACAACTGGCCGGTTCTCGCTCTCTCTTGTATCAGTGCTTTCAGGCTCTCTGAAACCACCATCAACTCATGGATGGGAACACGTCCGCGATAACCGCTTTGATTGCATGCCTCACATCCTCGACCACGGTACAGCATGAAATCCGAATTGTAATCAAGCCCCAGGCGTAGCCATTCCGACGTCCCATAAGCCTCGACAAGTTCTTCATACTCCTCGCGGCTGGCATGGTATGCCTGCCGACAGTTCCGGCAGATGCGTTTGCACAGACGCATGGCCAGCACGCCCAGCATGGCATCCGAAAAATTAAAAGGGTCGCACCCCAAGTCGAGCAATCGTAAGACGGTCTCTACGGCGCTATTCGTATGAATAGTGCTGAACACCAGATGTCCAGTGAGTGACGCTTCAATGGCAATGTCCGCCGTCTCCTTGTCGCGCATTTCCCCGATCATGATCACATCAGGATCCGCTCTCAAAAAGGCGCGCATGGTCGCGGCGAAGGTCAATCCGATCTTGGGATGGACCTGAACCTGTCGTAACCCGTCCTGCGTGATCTCGATGGGGTCTTCCGCCGTCCAGATCTTCCGTGCATCGTTGTTGATCGATGCCAGAATGGCATGCAAGGTCGTGGTCTTTCCAGACCCGGTAGGGCCTGCGCAAAGCACAATGCCATGCGGCTTCTGGGCCATCTGCTCTACCAGGCGACAAGTCGCGGAACTGAACTCCAATTCCTCCAGACGGCGGGGACCCTGTGATGTCAGCAGCCGGAGCACCACGTCTTCATTGAATCCGGCTGTGGGAAGCGTCGCGACGCGCAATTCGATCTCCTGGCCGGTGTTCAATTTAAAACGAATCTTCCCATCCTGAGGCTTTCGCCGCTCGGCAATGTCCAGACTAGCCATGATTTTCACGCGTGAGACAATCGCCCGTCGATACGCTGCAGGAATCTTCATATAGGTAAAGCACGTGCCGTCCACCCGGAAACGCACCGACGTTTCTTTTCGGTCGGCATAGGGTTCGATGTGGATATCGGATGCTCCTCGTTGATAGGCTTCTGCAATGATCTGGTTGGCGAGGCGCACGATGGCCGAGTCGTTTTCAGTAATCGTCGCAATGGTCGCGTTCTGTTGTTCTTCCACCTGTGCTTCGCTGACCAATTCTCCGAGAATCTCCGTGATCGCATCGCCTGACTCTCGTCCGTGCACGACATTCAGATACTGTTCGATATCGCAACGAAGTCCCGCACGGTAAGCGATCGACTGACCTGGAAAGGCTCGGCGCACATCTATCAGTTTCTCAGGATCGTGCGGATCATCAATGAGAACTTCCACGCTGCTACCGTGCCGTCTGAGCGGAACCCAATGGTTCATCCGGAGATAATCCAGACTCAAATTCTTCAATAGCTCGCGTTCCATGACCATGCGTTCGTCGTAGGCGAGAAACGGACAGCCGTAGAATTTAGCCAAGGCCGCACCAATGACCGGTTTTGGGATCCGATATCGCTCCATGAGCACGGTGGCCACATCTATTCGCTTACGCAATGCTTCCGCCATGGCCATGGCCAACTCCTCTTGGCGAAGAAAGCCTTGCTCGATAAGCAGATGGTACTGCTCCGCTACATGTGCGCGTCCAGAAAAAACGGCTCCTTGCATAGGCTCTCTTGTGGTAGAGCGCGCGGACATGACTGAGCGAATCATGGATACCGTCCCTTTCTCAAGGTCGTGAATACGACCTGAATTTCTATGGTTGCTTGTACTCAACATTCCTGCGATGAGAAATATCGATGTCGTGCGTCCTCAGATTTTGACTTGCCAGCTTCCAGGAGCCACAAACACTAGAGGCATCCCCTGCACGAGCCCGTCGCAAAGATCATGGTTGTACCAAACTTCCAAGACTCCCGTTCCATTCATGCCATCAAGGATCGCCCCTTGAGTTACTACCCCACCATAGACTTTAAGATGCCCTGCATAACGTAAGTCACCCGCGACATACAGCACGCCCTGGATGTGAATATCATTGAGCTGAACCGGAATCCTGGTGCCAAGAGATATCTGTCCTTCCGGCGGCGGGCTCAGCGCAGGCAACGACTGACCTGAATGCCCTGCCTTCCAGACGACATGAGCGTTCATCACAAAAATGCCTTCGGCATACTCTTCCTCCAGCGTGACTGTGCCCAAGTTGTCCCGGTTGGGTGGCATGCCATCGAGGGTATCGACGAAGATCAAACCGCGGTGATCTCCGATGGCCTGTGAAGCAAACACCTCGGCAGCCGGACGACCCAATCCAGGTTGGACCAATCCGCCTGGATACAGAGCCCCTTCTCGATCAATGCCGTAATACCGTCCGAATCGCTTGGCCATTTGCTTCAATTGCTCGTAATCCCAGTGATCCACCTTGATGCCGGGGACCGGGTCCTGCTGGGCATGAACATTCAATGGGACCCCGGACGATGCGTCTGACGGAAGCTGCGCGAAGAAGGCCTCGCCACCGAGCCGGATGTCCAGCCAACGATCCTCACGATGCGTCATCTCGTCATAGGCCTGGCCCGTCACCGGCGCCAGCCCACTCTTGGTCGGAACCATATCAAGTCGGGGGAAATAGGCCTGCCCGCGCACCATCATGTCTCCCCAATGGGCGATCACTGAACCGGGTTGCGATTGCATTGACTCGCTTCCAACCGTGCCGCTTTGGATCGGAGCATGCAAAGACGGAATGGCATAGGCTCCCAATTCAACCGACAATGTTTTCGTCACGCGAGAGGTAGGACCGGCTCCCGCAGTCACTTCCACCGTACAGAGCATCCCGGGACGCGTCGCCCCATAGACTCGCAGTTTGAGAATTCTGGCGAGTCCGTTCAGTGACTTGAACCATCCTGCCTGAGGATCGTTCAACAGACGGTCGTGCAGGGGAATCGTCGCATCAAACATCACATCGGGACGATTGCCTGTCCCAGCGAATTGCGAACGACCTTGTGCATCAAAATACGAAGGTTCGTCCCGTGCGTTCATCACTCGTTTTGCCAGCAAGCTCGATTCGATTCCCGGAGGCAGCAGAGCGGGATCATGAAACCATCCCATCGCGACATCCACAGCCGCCTCTGCGGCATGGTGAGCCAAACGCTCTTCATGCAATGCGCTGGTGCCGATGATCTCCTGTCCTGCCAATTGCATGGAGGTCATCCCCAACAATGCCAATAAAAATACCACCATCAGTACCGCCACTAACGCCATTCCCCGTTCATCCTGCCGTACCGTCATTCCTGAACCCTCTGCGAGCGTATCCATAGCTGAATTTCCTTTTTTGGTCTTAGGCCCGTATCGCGATATCCCGAGTGAGCATCGATCCTTGCCGGCCGACTTGTATCGTCACACGAACACGCACAATCTCTCTCGAGTCTGTCGTGACACCTCCTTCTTTATTCAGATAGTGAAGCTGAAATCCGCCTACGTCGCCCAAGAGCGTGCTCGCCCCGCCATCCACCTCGCGCATCAACCGCATCGCCCCGTCTTCATGACGCTTCATGTAGTAGCGCACGCGATTGAGCATGAAGACCGCACTATTCATCGGTAAACGTTCGGCGATCGGGGTCGCGAGAGTCAGCGATTGCTTGCGGCCGTCGGCGGCCAGGCGATTCCAAGCACATCTCTCAGATCTACAGAGAAGCAGCTGCTTCCCTTCCGGCCAGCCAGCGGCTTCTTCGACCGGCAGGTCTTGACGGCCGATCTCCGCTGTTTGGGTCAGCGTCGTTGCGGAGCCGCTCAAATTGGCGAAGAATTCGATTTCCTCCTGCCCCACCTTCGTAAACGGCGAATCCCCTCCGAGCAATCCCGCCCCTGCCATGCGCACTTCACTGCACAGCACATCCAATGCGAGCCGCAATTCTTGATTCGAGACCATGGTGGAATGTTGCGCATAAAACCGAAGGCCATAGGTCGAGAAAATGTTAATTGCGGCTGAGGTCGCCACGCTGCTGATCGTCAGGGCAATAAGGAGTTCGATAAGACTGACTCCGGCGCAGCCGGCACAGCGCCCTGCCTCCCGCCGCTCCACCTGTTTCATCATCTTCAGACTTTTCCTTCTCATGACAATGCCGGCGGGCCCGCATAATGCGGATTGGACCGGATCGTGCGCAGCCGGACTTCCTTTTGCTGCCCTCCCATTGCGCGGAATATCGCACGCGCTTCGATTGTCGCGAGGCTGGCTGCCCCCGGCGTCCCTCGCCGGTTGAATTCCACTGTCCATATGAGCCGAATATTGGACTGCGTGAGACTGGCTGTGAAAACGCCATCGCCACTCGTCACATCGTCTTGCAAACCATCGTCGCGCATCGAAAATTCCAACGTGCCATCCCGATCAAGGTCATCCAACAACAAGTGCTTCCACGATAGACTGCGCTTGGCTTCCAGCTTTGATTCAGCCAGGGCCAGCGCAGCGGTCGTCAACGCACCGCGCTGAAGCCCGCGCTCTGCCCACTCGAACATCCCGATCGTCCCGATCACTCCGATGGAAAGCACCACCAAAGCCACCATGCTTTCGACCAAGGTGAACCCCGCGGCCCCGGTCAAGCGAAGTGGTCCTGCTGCTATACCTGCAGGATGTTGTTTCATGGCAGCGCCACCCGTCCGGTGATGCTTACTGTCACCTGCTGTGTCAGCTGCCGCTGATCGAGCAAAACAATGGTCGTGGCGGTTGCTGAACGCCCACTGGGCTGAAACACAATCTCCGGCTTGGTCGTCATCGACTTAATGACCGTGCCTTTGCGTGCAAACTCATACCGGCGAAGCGGGTTTTCTCCACAGTCGATGCATTCCGTGCGCAACGCCGATTGTTCAACATCCACTACCACTCGGATCCGTTCATGTCGGGCCATCGCCAGTTGTCGGGCCAGGCGTAATTCTGATGCGATTTCCATCATCACCGCCCGCTGTTGATGTTTTGCTGCGAGTGCCGCCCAACTCGGCAGGCTCAGCCCCGTGACAATGGCGATGATGGTTGCCACCGTGCACAGTTCCACAAGGCTCGCTCCGCGTTGATTCATACCGGCTCCTTTCTTCGAACGCGTAGACCATTTCCAAGTTCCATGCCCTATCCGGACACTTCACAAGGCGAGCCATCCCCTCCTGTCATCGCTACCGGTATACCCGGCGAAGACATGGAGATATCAGTGAAATATGAAGGGAACTGCGGCAAAGGATCGTGGGATGGAGCAGAGGAAGAAACGCGGACAGTTGTGAACTGTTCCGAATCGGATACAGTAATCCAACCATTCAGATACAGTCTGATACAGTCAGGTAAGACGCGTGCCTGAAAATGACTCTGAGAGCTGGTTCAAAGAGATTGGAGAGGAAGATCGATTAACGACCAATACCACTCAATCAAGGGCTGGTGAAACAACAAGGCGACGATGGATCCGACCGCGAGAAAAGGGCCGAAGGGGATGTACTGCTCGCGCCGTATGGTTCCCGCGGCCATAAGGCCACCGCCGACGATGGAACCCAGCAACGACCCGATCATGATAGCCAGCAAGGCCGGCTGCCATCCTATGAAAGCGCCGACCATGGCCATAAGCTTGATATCCCCTCCGCCCATGCCCTCTTTGCCAAAAATATAGGGACTGACCCAGGCAAGAAACCATAAACTTCCTCCGCCCGCCAGTATACCGAGCAGGGAATTGACGATGCCAACCGGCAAAATAAGGGTGGCGCAGAGCAGCCCGATGAGAATTCCCGGCAACGTCACCGCGTCAGGAATCATGCGGTGCGAGAGATCAGTGCCGGTCACCACAATGAGTGCGGAGAGCAGGGCGGCATACACGCATGCCGCAGCGGTAAAACCAAATATCCACCACACCATCACATACCCAAGAGCGTTGGACGCTTCCACGAATGGATACTGGAGCGAAACCGGCGCGCGACAAGAACGGCACCGCCCCTGTAAGGCCAAGTAACTGGCGATCGGGATATTATCGTAAAAGGCGATGGTCTGCCGACATGAGGGGCAACGAGAGGCGGGCCATGCGATCGATTCCGCTCGCGGCAAACGGTAAATACAGACGTTCAAAAAACTTCCGATGACCGCGCCGAACAACAGCACGATGAGATAAGGCATCATAGGGTTGTTAGCCGGAGCAACGCATGCCGGTCATGAGCTTGGCCATATCACGATAGGTATTAGGACGTACGTTAACTCCAGCAGGCATAAAATTATTCGCTCTTTATTACGTCCATTTACAAATGCTAGGAGAACTGCGTATAATCGGCGAACCTTTCGGCAATGAATGTTACAGACCTCAGCCAGTGAATTGTATCGATCTCAAGGGGAACCACAAGGACATGTCGCCAGCGACCAAGACCAGAAAAAAGCCATCCTCGCCGGAACCGGTATTGCCGCTTCGCAAGCGACGGCCTGAAACTCTCACAACCCGGGAACATGAAATACTAGAGCTTATCTGGACCGGATTCAAGAATAAGGAAATCGCCCATCGGTTAAAAATCAGTGTGAAAACAGTCGAGGCTCATCGAGCGAACATGATGAAAAAGATTCGGGTTTCCAACACCGCTCAACTACTTAAGGCCGCCATTCAAGGGAAAATGTTGAAGCTCCGATAGGCTAGCAAAGAGATCATGATTTTCCCGCCATACCTTCCCGTCGCTGTCGCAACGCCTCATACAGTACGATGGCCGCGGCCGCCGAAACATTGAGCGAGCTGACTTTCCCGAGCATGGGAATGTGCGAGGCCTCATCGCAGGCGTCACGGACGCTCGGACGTACCCCCCTTCCTTCACCGCCCAGCACCAAGGCCACCGGCCCCCGAAAATCCAACGCCGTGTAGGGCTTGGACGCCTCGGCATCCAGCGCATATGCCCATATGCCGGCATTCTGGAGGCGTTCGATCAAACGCGAGAGATTGGGTACTCGCGCCACCGGCATATAATCTACGGCGCCGGCAGAGGCCTTGGCCACGACGCTCGTCAATCCGACGGCGCGACGTTCCGGGATAAACACACCCTGCGCGCCGGAAGATTCGGCCGTTCGCAGGACAGCCCCAAGGTTGTGCGGATCCTCCACGCCGTCCAGTATGACTAACAGCGGTGTCCGTCCTTCGGCTTGTGCCAACGACACAATGTTCTCCGCTTCGACATAGGCCTTGGCAGCAATCAACCCGACCACTCCCTGATGGCGACCGGCAGGGATCAGCCGATCGAACGCGGCCCGTGGCTCGACATGAACCGGAACCCGCTGCTCTCTTGCCAGCCGCACGACTTCCCCAAACTGTCGATCCGTTCCCAAAACGAGAAGCCGCTGGAGCGGGCGACTACCGGCGCGGAGCGCCTCGCGCACGGCATGGAGGCCGTAGATCACTTCTTGCGGGTTATCGTTTCCATCGACTCGTGCCATCTGGGCGGTCCTCGATCGTAATACCATGGGAAGCCAATTCTGCCCTGATCTGGTCGGCGAGATTGTAGTCTTTGGCCAGCTTTGCATGGATCCGTGCCGTAATCCTGTCGGTTATTTCACCATCGGACAAGATCACCGTCGCCTCTGCGGACGAGCCGGATTGTGACGTGTGGAGCTGATTCTTAAACTGCCAGGTGTCAGTCTGCAACAGGCCCAGCACCGCGCCGAGCCTGCGGAACTCCTGTCGCACAGCGCGCCGCATTTCCGCTGACAGACCGGCTTCGATGGCCTTATTGGCCTCCCCTCGCAGTTTCTGCAAGGTCGCTACCGCGCTGGGGGTGTTCAGGTCATCGGCCATGGCCTCGACGAACGCCTGACTCGTCCGTGTCGCCGCCTCTTCCATCTGGTGGTCAGCCGCGCCACGAGCCGGAGCCGGTTCATCCAGCCGCTCAAAGAGATCGTAAAATCCATTGAGCGCGCTCTTTGCTTCCCGCAAGCTTTGATCCGAAAAATCAAGGGGACTTCGATAGTGGGTGGAAAGGAGAAAATAACGCAGCAGTTCGCCGGTCACTGCATCCGGCCACTCGGAGGTTTTGAAAATATCCCGAATCGTAAAGAAATTCCCCAAGGACTTCGACATTTTTTCCCGGTTGATCTGAACGAATCCGTTGTGAACCCAATACCGCGCGAATTCCTTCCCGGTTGCGCCGCAAGATTGCGCAATTTCATTCTCATGATGTGGGAAAATCAGATCCATCCCGCCGCCATGGATGTCGAAGGTTTCGCCAAGATGCCGCATCGACATCGCCGAACACTCGATATGCCACCCGGGCCGTCCAGGACCCCAGGGACTATCCCACAAAGGCTCGCCGGGTTTGCTGCTCTTCCATAAGGCAAAGTCCATGGGGTGACGTTTGCGCTCATCCACGTCCACCCGAGCTCCGGCCTGCAGGTCGTCGATTCGTCGCTTGGAAAGCCTGCCATACGCGGGATAGCGAGCAACCTCGAAATATACATCTCCGTCGACCCGATAGGCTATCCCGCTCACCAGCAATCTGCTGACGAGCGTCAGGATGTCGGCGATATGTTCCGTGGCCCTGGGTTCCACCGAAGCTCTGCGCACGCCCAACTTCTCCATATCCTCATAATAGGCATCAATGTATTTGGTGGTGATGCTGTCACAGCTCACTCCCTGCTCATGAGCCCGTCTGATGATTTTGTCGTCGATATCCGTAAAGTTTTTGGCGAACTCGACAGCGAAACCGGAATGCTCGAGAAAACGCCGCAACACGTCAAATACCAAGGCGCTACGGGCATGTCCGAGGTGGCAATAGTCATACACCGTGACCCCGCAGACGTACATCCGGACCTTCCCCGGAACCAATGGTTCAAACAGGTCCTTGCTACCAGTCAACGTGTTATACAAGCGCAGCATGGCGAACGTTCACTCCATAGTCGGTTGCCGCTTCGGCCAATGCGACCAGAGAAAATACCCGACACCTATGAGAAGAAACAACCCGATCACCAGATCCGCGTGGTGAAAATATTCGCGCAATTGATTCCAGTGCTCCCCCATCTTCAATCCTACGTAGGCAAGTGCATAACACCAGGGAACCGCGCCGATAAACGAAAAGAGCACGAACTTCGTCACATTCATGCGTGCGATCCCCGCAGGGAGCGATATGAACGTCCTGACGACCGGTAAAAGGCGACTGATCAGCACCGCCGCGTCACCGTGTTTCGCAAACCAGCGATCGGCCAACTCCACATCATGCTGCGACACAAGGAAATACCGGCCATACCGTTCGACGAACGGCCGCCCTCCCCAGACCCCGACATAGTAGGCCACCAGGGACCCGAGCACGTTGCCGACCGCGCCGGCAAGCGTCACTCCGACCATTGTGAATTGGCCGGTTGAAACGAGATAGCCGGAAAACGGCATGATGATTTCACTCGGCAAGGGAATACAGGCGCTTTCGATGGCCATCGTAATCACAATACCGGTGTAGCCGAAAGTCGAAATTACGGAGATGACGAATCGGCCGAGTTGTTCTATCAACCACTCTATCAGCGCCGTCATGCCTGGGACCTCCTGGGCGAACGAGGGTTCGGCAATGTCTTTCGCACAGGTGATCGCGAGAGAGCGGGTTCCCATGCTCTGAATTGTTCGATGACATCGTAGTGGGTCGTGTCGAGGTGGATCGGAGTCACAGAAACCATGTGGCGCTGCAGCGCTTCGTGATCGGCGCCATCCCGTCGGCTCCAAGATTGGCGGGTGCCGGCAATCCAATAATATTTGCGTCCTCTCGGATCGACTTTCTCAACAATTGGATCTTCGAAGCGACGCCGGCTCAGGCACGTCACCTTGACTCCCTTGATGGACCGGAACGTGCCGTTCGGGATATTCACATTCAAGATGGTTTCCGGCGGCAACCCGTGCAAAAGCACCTTGGCCGCCACCCGAGCCGCATACTGCGCCCCCACATTGAATCGAAATTCGCTCTCGCCCTCCTGAGATACGGCCATCGAAGGAATCCCCAAAATCGTGCCTTCCAGGGCGGCCGACACCGTGCCGGAATACATCACGTCATCGCCGAGATTCACCCCTTTGTTGATACCGGATACGATTAAGGCCGGCCTCCGCGGCAATACTTTGGCCAAGGCCAGATTGATGCAATCGACAGGCGTGCCATTGACCGCAAACACGCGTGGCTCAATCTTGGTAATGCGAAGCGGCTTGTGCAAGGTTACGGCATGTCCCATTGCGGTCCGCTCTCGATCCGGGGCCACGACCCACACCTCGCCCAAAGAACGCAGCGCAACCGCCACCGCGTGGATACCGTGAGAAGTTACCCCATCATCATTGGTCACAAGAATTCGTGCACGTGTCACACAGTCTCTCCTCACATTGGATAACGCCGTGAAAGGAACTAACGGGACAGCGGAGCGAAGTCGATCAAGAGGAAGGTTGGAGGGCACAGCAATGAATGCACATGATGGGGTTTGAGAATCCTCCGTACAACAAGCGAGGCAAAACACCCTGTCGATGGTCGGGGCGGCGGGATTTGAACCCACGACCACTCGCACCCCAAGCGAGTGCGCTACCAGGCTGCGCTACGCCCCGACTGATACGACATCAATGGAACCAACACTTGCTCGAATTGAACTACTCAGCATCGCCAGCATGTCAAGATGAATGGGAATCAATCATCCTGATAATTGCCTGGAGATCGCCCCGAACGCGCTGTGCAAGATCTTTCCGTGATCCGCGCTTTACGGATGCCCGCCCTCGACGAGCCCAGTAGCGCTTGACACCGGCCAGCGTGTGCCCTTCTTCATAGAGCATCCGCTTAATCTCCAGCACCGTTTCCACATCTCGCTGCACATAGAGACGTTGATTGCCTCGGCTCTTCTTCGGTCTTAAGAAGCTGAACTCCGATTCCCAAAACCGCAAGACATAGGCGGGCAACTTTGAAATCCTACTGACTTCTCCGATCTTATAAAAAACCTTGCTTCCCAGTCTGGGATCATTCCCCATATCAAATAGAGATTAGGAATTGACGTACTTTTTAAAGACCTGACTAGGCCGAAATGTCACCACCCGACGGGGAGTAATTCCGATCTCTTCTCCGGTGCGAGGATTGCGTCCCTTACGTGCCCCTTTGCTCCGAACCACGAAATTTCCAAACCCCGCGATTTTGACCGCATCACCTTTTTGCAAAACTCCCTTGAGCAGATTCAGCACGAGTTCGACGATATCGGCTGCGTCGTTTTTGGACACTCCAACCTGCTTGAAAATCTCGTTCGCGATATCAGCCTTTCTCATGCCTTCCCCCCCGCCATCCACTAGAGTCGTTCCTTATGAATTGTTTCTTGGTGCCGAGCGTCCAAGACAAGAATTTTCCATAAGTTACGTGAGGTTACCTGCCCTGTCAAGGATTATGTGAACCTCGGGGAGGCTGGTGAGCTTGAGCGATCCGCAAGCAGCAATTTATATTCGATGCTATCAGCCAGCGCTTGCCAGCTGGCCTCCATGATGTTTTCCGACACGCCGACCGTTCCCCACTTGTCTTTGTGATCTCCCGATTCGATTAAGACCCGCACCTTTGACTCCGTCCCTTTATTGGCGGATAACACACGGACTTTGTAGTCCAGAAGTTTCACTTCACGGAGTTGCGGGTAAAACTTTCCTAATGCCTTGCGAAGCGCATGATCAAGGGCATTCACCGGGCCGGCCCCGACGGCCGCGGTATGCTCGATCAGTTCCCCGACTTGCACCATCACCGTCGCTTCAGACAACAGCAGGCCCTGCTCCTGCTTTTTCTCAACGATGACGCGAAAGCCCAATAACTGAAACGCCGGTCGGTGGCTTCCCATGGCTTTACGCATCAACAGTTCGAAAGAGCCTTCGGCCCCTTCGAACTGATACCCTTGGCTTTCATGTTCTTTGAGAGTCTCGACGAGTTCCTGAAGCTTCACGTGATTTTTGTCCAGTGAAATGCCGTAAGCTTCGACCTTGTCCAGCAAACCGCTTCGTCCCGCATAGTCGGAGACCAGAATACGCCGTCGATTCCCGACTTCATTCGGATCAATATGCTCATAGGTCGCAGCATTCTTGAGCACCGCATGAATGTGAACGCCGCCTTTGTGCGCGAATGCCGCGTCCCCGACATAGGGTTGATGCTTATTGGGCATCAAGTTGGCGATTTCCGTGACGAATCCTGAAACGGCTTTCAGTCGCGTGATATTCTTCCCTAGGGCGGGACGCCGCATTTTCAATTGCAAATTGGGGATAATGGAGCATAGGTTCGCATTTCCGCATCGTTCGCCGATTCCATTGATCGTCCCCTGCACCTGAAGAATGCCGGACTCGACGGCAATGAGAGAATTAGCGACCGCCATTTCGCTATCGTTATGCGCATGTATTCCCAACGGCACCGGGCATTCCCGCTTAACAACCTGACAAATCTCCCGGATTTCCCAGGGCATCGTACCACCGTTCGTGTCGCATAGAATCACTCGCTCAGCCCCGCCGGCAATCGCCTTTTGAATCGTCTGCAAAGCATATTCTGGATTGGCCTTATAGCCGTCAAAGAAGTGCTCGGCATCATAGAACACGCGTCGATCTTTCGAGCGAAGGTAATGAATCGAGTCTTCGATCAGTTCGAGATTTTTGGCGAGCGAAATGTTCAACGCGTCCGTCACCTGAAACGACCAACTCTTGCCGAACAGCGTAATCGTGCGTGTCTCGGACGCGAGCAATGCTTGAAGATTTTTGTCTTTACGGACCGAGTTGCTGGCCTTCCTTGTCGAGCCGAACGCCACGACGGTCGCAGACTGAAAGGGAATCGCCTTGATCATCCGAAAAAACTCGATGTCTTTTGGATTGGCGCCGGGCCACCCTCCTTCGATGAAATGCACACCAAGCTGGTCAAGCTGCTGCGCGACACGAATTTTGTCCTCGACGGAAAAACTGACATCCTCTGCCTGGGCTCCGTCACGGAGCGTCGTATCGTAGATCTCGAGAGCAGAAACTTTCGTAGGCGTGAGTGTCGGTACTGCTACAGGTTTCGAGACGCGAGATTTGAGGGATCCTGTATGTCGATGTTTCATAGACATGAGAGAGTACCAGGGGAAGCATCGGACTGTCGAGGATCCCGCCGGACCGACAGAACCTCGCCGATCGATTCAGCCAAGCGCAGGAGTCGATGCGCGATCCAGACCAAAAGCCGTGTGGAGGGTGCGCATGGCCAGCTCCAAATATTTTTCCTCAATGACGCAGGAGATTTTTATTTCAGATGTGCTGATCATCATGATATTCACGCCTTCGCGCGACAGCACCTCGAACATCTTTGCCGCCACGCCGGAATGCGACCGCATCCCCACGCCGATGAGAGAGACCTTGGCGATGGATTCCGTCACCGCCACAGATCGGGCGCCGACTTCCCTGGCCAGGTGCTGAACCAGATCGACGGACTTCCGTAAATCCGGTTTGGGGACCGTGAAAGAAATGTCGGTCATGGAGGCCTGACTGACATTTTGAATGATCATGTCGACCACGATATTGTCATTCGCGACCCGCCCGAAGACGCGAGCGGCGATGCCGGGACGGTCCGGCACACCTATGATCGTAATTTTTGCTTGATTCCGGTCGCCCGTCACTCCAGACACCATGACCCCTTCCATATCGGTATCTTCACGTGTCACGAGCGTTCCTTTCCCTTCCTTGAAACTTGAATTGACTTCCACCGGCACGGAATATTTGGCCGCGAATTCGACCGACCGACTCTGAAGCACCTTGGCGCCGAGGCTCGCCATTTCCAGCATTTCCTCATAAGAAATCTTATCGAGTCGCCGAGCGGCCGGCACGATGTTTGGGTCAGCCGTATACACGCCATCCACATCCGTATAAATAATGCACCGGTCGGCCTTGAGCGCGGCGGCCAGCGCAACCGCCGTCAAATCCGACCCGCCCCGGCCAAGCGTGGTGACATCCGATCGAGCATTGATTCCTTGAAAACCGGCCACCACCGGGACGACGCCCTCCGATAAGGCATCCCTTATGCGGTCGGCCGTTACGCGGGAAATCCTGGCTTTGGTATGGGCACTGTCAGTGTGGATCCCGACTTGCCGGCCTGTGAAGGATCGGGCGTTCACCCCGCGTCCCCGAAGATCCATTGCCAGCAATGCGATCGTGACTCGCTCCCCGGTCGACAGCAACATATCTAATTCTCGCTCATCCGGCATGCCGGTTACTTCATGAGCCAGCCTGAGAAGCCGATCGGTTTCTCCGCTCATTGCCGACAACACCACGAGAACTTGATGACCGTCCTTATGCGCCCGTGCTACCCGATCAGCGACAAGATGGATCCGCTCAACGTTGCCGACGGATGTTCCGCCGTATTTGTGAACGATCAAAGCCACGAGCCTTACGCTCCGCGCGGGAAGAATCGCATAATGAGCTTGGTCGCATCTCGCGGAGTGCTTCCCATGATCTTTGCGTCCTGCTCATGAAACCGCTTGGCGGCCCCTGATTGGGACTCACCGGTATTGTCACAGAGCGCGTACAGGATCGGCGGAACTTCGGAGCCGTGGCATTTCGCCGGGCCGGGATCGCACACCACCAGCAACCGGTAGGACGGGTGTGTAGCCAATGCCGTGAGTATCGGCCCGACAACCTGCGCATCATACCGCTCGATGGCCCGAACCTTGTCATGGACATCAGTCGCATGCAGGACGTCATCCGAAAGTCCGGCATGGAGATATACAAAATCTGTTTTCGCCAATTCTTGCACCGCAACCCTGACGCACTCTGCAAATTCATCCGCCTCCGTCTCACCGTCGATTGAAAGCTGAGCCGCTTCCAATCCGGCACACAACCCGACTCCACGATGGACGTCGCTGGACGACACCACGACTCCTGCGACGTGATAGCGCTCAGTCAAGGGCGGCCATAAAGCTGCGCGGCCCTGTCCCCACAACCAAAGGCAATTGGCGGGCTTCAATCCATCCTGCCGGCGCTCATCATTCACCGGATGGTCGCGCAGGATAAAGAAGGAAGCGTCCATGATTTTGCGCAACACATCGGCGCCTTCACCGCTCGGCAACGCCTCGGCAATCGGCCGACCAATCAATTGTTGCGGATCGAGGCAGGCGGCCCGCGACTTCCCGCCGACCCATACCATCAAGTGCCGATGCCCGGAACCGGGATAGAACTGAATCGTTTCCGATCCCAGTTGCTCGTTGACGGCCTCGAGCAATTCTCTCGCTTGCTCCGTATCGATCAGACCGGCGGTGGCATCGTCCATGACCACATGCGGCCCTAACTTTTTAGCTTCGGCCACGCGATCCCTGCCGTCGGCTCCGTCCTCACCCCGCACCGTTATCAAGGTACAACGGAACACTACGTCTTGGTCTCCCACCATCACACCGAGACCGGCTGCCTCCAGCGGACCAGGGCCGGGATAGTATTTTCTCGGATCGTACCCCAGTACGGCCACACTCGTGATGTCACTCCCCGCAGGCCCGTTTTCCAACGGCAGACCAAGGAGACCGACTTCACCACTTTGGGCGATGCGATCGAGATAAGGAGTGACGGCGGACTGAAGAGGGGTCCTTTCGTCAAGTTCCGGGCAAGGGATATCAGCCATCCCGTCGGCATGCAGGATCAAATATTTCATGCGATGGTCCTGAAGTGATCAGACATGAAGGAGGCGGGCCACATCGTCGCGAGTGGCTTTAACCGTTTTAGGCTGACGTGAAATTCCGATCGCCGTATCGGCGTCTTTCAAACCGTGCCCGGTCAAGGTACAGACGACCGTGGCGCCTTCTTTTAATGTTCCGGCCTGACTCATCTTAATCACCCCGGCGACCGATGTGGCCGACGCAGGTTCACAAAAGACACCTTCTTCACTGGCCACCAGAGCGTAGGCATGAAGAATCTCCTCATCGGTGACCATATCGATGACACCCGCCGACTCTTGCACGACCGTCAGGGCCGCTTGCCAACTGGCGGGATTGCCGATTCGAATGGCCGATGCCACAGTTTGGGGTGCTTCAACCACGTGGCCCAACACAATCGGCGCTGCGCCGGCCGCCTGAAATCCCATCATCCGAGGCAACCGCGTCGTCTGATTGGCGGCACGGTATTGTCGATACCCGTTCCAATAGGCGGTAATATTACCCGCATTCCCTACGGGAAGTACATGGATGGTGGGTGCGTCACCCAGATCGTCGCAAATTTCCATGGCGGCCGTTTTTTGCCCCTCGATTCTGAACGGGTTAAGAGAATTGACCAATTCAACCGGATAGCTCGCCGACAACTCCTTGACGATGGTCAGCGCCTGGTCAAAATTCCCTTCGACTTGAATCACCGTGGCTTGGTGCATCATGGCTTGGGACAACTTTCCCAGGGCGATCTTTCCGGCAGGGATGAGCACGTAGACCGCAAGTCCGGCTCGGGCGCCATAGGCGGCAGCCGAAGCGGACGTGTTACCCGTGGAGGCACAAATCACGGCCCGCGCCCCACTTTCGAGCGCTTTAGAAATGGCCATGGTCATGCCGCGGTCCTTAAAGGATCCGGTGGGGTTCATCCCCTCATATTTTAGATAGAGGTCCACGGCCGGCGCGATCTTTTTCGCCAGCCGCGCCGCGCGTATCAAGGGAGTATTGCCTTCGCCCAAAGTGATAACGGGCGTCTGAGCCGTCACGGGAAGGAACTTCCGGTACTCTTCAATGATGCCGCGCCAGCGATTCATGGCATTGTGCTCATCCAACACTTACGTAGACCAAACCGGTTCACTCTTCGTCTCTCCCTTCAACCCTAATAAGCGTCGTGGGTTCAGAGATATAGGGCATGATATTGATTTCCCGGAGGGCGCTCTGAATATCCCGCTCTTTGGCCATATGCGTCATGATCACGACCGGCACGGTCTGCCCTTCTTTTCGACCTTGTTGCAGGACGGAAGAAATACTGATGCCATAGCGTCCCAGCACGCCGGCAATTTGCGACAGGACACCAGGCCGGTCCAGCACCATGAAACGAATGTAATACAGCGATGTTATTTCCTCCATCGGCCGCATCCGCAAAGGGTGCCGCTGATCCTGCCGGTAGGAGGCAGGCGGGACGCGACCGGCGGCATTCTTGAGCAAATTGCGGGCAATGGACATGACGTCGCCGACGACAGCGCTTCCAGTGGGCATTGATCCGGCGCCTCGGCCATACAACACGACATCCTCCACCGCATCCCCCATCAGTTGAATCGCATTATAGACGCCCTCGACTTTGGCGATTTGAGAAGAAGACGGGACCATCGTCGGATGCACACGAGCTTCAATTTCGCCGTCGAGACACTTCGCAATCGCCAGCAACTTGATTGTAAACCCGAACTCCTTCGCATAAGCAATATCGAGCGGTGTCAGCGCGGTAATGCCCTCTGTATAGATTTCTTTAAAATTGACAGGGGTGCCATAGGCCAAACTGACCATGATCGTCAGCTTATGCGCCGAGTCGATTCCCGTGACATCGAATGTGGGGTCGGCTTCGGCATACCCGGCTCGTTTCGCCTCTTCCAACACGACGTCGAATCGCTGCCCTTCACTGGTCATTCGGCTGAGAATATAATTCGACGTGCCGTTGATGATGCCGTAGATGGAAAGGATATTGTTTGCGGCCAATCCTTCCATCAAGGCACGGATCACCGGAATGCCGCCGCCCACGCTGGCCTCGAATCCGACATCCACGCCTTGGCGGGACGCCGCGGCGAAAATCTCTTCGCCATGCACGGCCAGCAAGGCCTTGTTGGCCGTCACCGCCTGCTTGCCTCGCTGCACCGCGTCCAATATCACGCGCTTCGCGGCGTCGTATCCTCCCATCAACTCAATCACAATATCCACGCGCGGATCTGTCAATACCTGCTGAACATCCGTGGTCAAGACTCCGGGAGGGATGGATATTCCGCGGTCCCGCGCAATATCCAGGTCCGCAATACGGACAAGCCTTATCGGCACTCCGACCCGCCGTCGGATCGTTTCGGCATTCTCTATAAGGACTCGTGCGACACCTGTACCCACCGTGCCGAACCCCACCAATCCGACCCCGATCTCGGCCCTCATCATTCCTGCCCGTCCATTTTTAAAACCTTTCGAATTCCGCGCAGTGCCTGACGCGTGCGGTGTTCATTTTCAACAAGGGCAAACCGCACGAATTCATCCCCACCTTCACCGAATCCGACTCCCGGGGACACCGCTACTTTGGATTCTCGCAGAAGCAGTTTCGAGAATTCCAATGATCCCATGTGCCGATAGGGATCAGGGATACGAGCCCACACAAACATGGTCGCCCGCGGCAATGCCACGGGCCAACCGATGCGATTGAGGCCGTTCACCAGGACATCCCGGCGACTCTGGTACCGCTGCACGACTTCTTTGACGCAATCTTGAGGCCCGTTCAATGCCACCGTGCTGGCGATTTGAATCGGCTGAAAAATTCCATAGTCGAGGTAACTCTTGATCTTGGCCAGGGCGCCGATCACTTCGCGATTTCCGACGCAGAATCCCACTCTCCAGCCCGGCATATTGTAGGCCTTTGACAACGTATAGAATTCGACGCCGACGTCTTTCGCTTCCGGGACCTGCAGGAAGCTCGGCGCCTTATAGCCGTCGAAGGCAATATCGGCATAGGCCAAATCGTGAATGACGATGACATCGTGGTCCTTGGCAAACGCGACGATTTTCTTAAAAAACTCCAGATCGACAACGGCGGTCGTGGGATTATGCGGGAAATTGATCACTAGAATCCGAGGGCGCGGCAAGGTCTGTCGATAGACTCTCAGCAGATCGTCAAAAAAATCGCTGTCCTGACGCAATTCGATCCCGCGCACCTCACCTCCGGCGATAATAAAACTGTACATATGAATGGGATAGGTCGGGGTCGGCGTAAGCACCACATCACCGGGCCCGATCGTGGCCAAGGCCAGGTGAGCGATACCCTCTTTGGACCCGATCGTCACGATTGCTTCGCTTTCAGGGTCCAACTCCACATCGTAATTCCGCCTGTACCAGCCGGCAATGGCATGGCGGAGCTTGGTAATCCCTCGTGAAGCCGAATAGCGATGGTTTTTTGCTTTCTTCGACGCCTCGATCAATTTGTCCACGATGTGACCAGGCGTGGGCTGATCAGGATTTCCCATACCGAAATCGATGATATCTGCACCCCGTTGACGCGCCTCAAGCTTCAGGGTTTGTACCTGCGCGAACACATACGGAGGAAGTCGTTTGATACGGTAAAATCCGTCTCCGAGCGCCATGAATTGTCTGACTCCTAAAGGCGAGGCCCGCTCAAGTATGTCGGTCGCCACGTCTCGAAACGAGACGTATAGTAATGAAGGCCTTGAAGTGAGCCAATTTCACTGTAGTTCCAAGCGGTTAGAAATCGTCGCCATTCCGGGAGAATTCTTAACGAGAGACAGACTCGCCGGCATGCACTCGCTTGCTCACCCTCGCCCTATTCTGTTAATAATGCCCTAGCGGAGACAGAATTGTCTATAAATTTCGGCCAGTTCTGAAATCTTTCCTGTACCGTTCATGCAACCTGCGGAGGCGCAATGGCTAGACTTGGTGTGAATATCGATCATGTGGCGACACTGCGGCAAGCGCGCGGCGGCAACGATCCCGATCCTCTGACCGCCGCCATTCTCGTTGAACTGGCCGGCGCTGATGGGCTGGTAGTGCATCTTCGGGAAGACCGTCGTCATATACAAGATCGCGATCTCACCATGCTCCGGGAAATCGTTCGAACCAAGTTGGACCTGGAGATGGCCGCCGATGACACGATGGCCAAACTTGCCCTGAGCGTGAAGCCTGACCTCGTCACTCTGGTTCCTGAACGTCGGCAAGAATTGACCACGGAAGGCGGTCTGGATGTCGCCAACCACCGCGAGCGGATTCAAAAAATCGTCGACGTGCTTCGCGACGGAGGAATTCCGACCAGCCTATTCGTGGAACCGAACCTGGACCAAATCAAGGCCGCTCATAAAATCGGGGCAGCCTACGTCGAACTGCACACCGGACGTTACTCCAATGCCAAGCGTTCCAAAGAAGAGGATGAAGAATTCGAGGCCATCACCCAGGCGGCCAAACTCGCTTACAAACTTGGCCTCGGGGTGAATGCAGGCCATGGCTTAACGTATAGAAATGTGAAGCGTCTGGCACGGTTGTCGGAGATAGTGGAGTTCAACATCGGACATAGCATCATTGCACGATCCGTCATGGTCGGACTTGCCCAAGCGGTCCGCGAAATGAAAGAATTGGTGGCCTAACCGCAGTATGTACGAGCGACAGGCCTCATTCATTTCCCCCTGGAGAGAGGTCGGATGATCGACGACAATCTGACAACGATTGTGACTGCCGACCAAATGCGCAGCCTGGACCGTCGAACGATCACGGAGGCGCACATACCCGGTTTGACTCTGATGGAGCGAGCCGGCGCGGGAACGGTCGCCCATCTTGAGCTTCGATATGGGCCTCTCACCGGAAAATGTATTACCATTGTCTGCGGCAAGGGTAACAATGGAGGAGATGGTTTCGTCATCGCGCGGTTGCTGCAAAGGAAGAACGTACGGATACAGGTTCTCTTGCTTGCACCACCCGACGATCTCAGTCCTGACGCCAGGACCATGTATCGGCGGTTTCAACGCGCAGCCGGAAAGTCGGCCGTCACACGTCCCTCCGACGCTGATGGAATGCGTCGGCGGCTGTCGGCCAGCGATATCATCATCGATGCCATTGTGGGTACAGGACTCTCGACTGTCGTCACCAGTCTCTATTTTGATGCGATTGAGGCGATCAATGCAGCCGGCCGCCCAACAGTGGCGGTGGACATCCCGTCCGGCCTGCATGCCGATACAGGAACCGTCCTGGGATCGGCGGTGCGGGCTGACCTCACGGTTACCTTCGGACTACCTAAAGTCGGGTTATATGCGGGGCCCGGTATCGATTATGTCGGCACGGTGCGCTTGGTGGATATCGGAATCCCTGCATCGTTCGTTGAAGCCCTCGGCGGTCGACTGATGCTGCTCACGAGTGCCGCAGCCCACGCGGCGCTTCCCCCGCGCAGGCCCTCTTCACACAAGGGCACATACGGCCATGTCGGCATCATCGCTGGTTCGGTTGGAAAAACCGGCGCCGCCTCCATGGTTGCCATGGCCGCCCTCCGGATCGGAACGGGGCTGGTCACTGTCGCGGTTCCATCCAGTGTCAATAACATTCTGGAAGGAAAGCTCCTGGAAGCCATGACCCTGCCCATGCCGGAAACCAAAGCCCGCACGTTCGCGCGTTCCGGTCTCGAACGCCTCCTTGCCTTCGCAGCCGCTCGAGACGCGGTGGCCATCGGCCCGGGCCTGAGCACTCACCCGGAAACTGTTGAGCTTGTCCAGGAATTCATCAAGCGAATCGATCGACCCTGCGTTCTGGATGCCGATGCGTTGAACGCCTTGGCGGGGAAAGCCTCGCTATTGACCGAATGCAAACTCCCGCCGATCATCACGCCTCATCCTGGGGAAATGGCGCGCTTGGAAGCGGAAGCGACCACCGAATCCGTCAACAAAGACCGTATCGGCACGGCCACGCGTTTTGCCCGTGAACGCGGTGTTTTTGTCATTCTTAAGGGGGCTCGCACGGTGATCGCCAGACCGGACGGTTTGACTGCCATTTGTCCGACCGGCAATTCTGGGATGGCGACGGCCGGAACCGGCGATGTGCTGACAGGAATGGTCGGCGGACTGCTCGCTCAACGAGTTGACCCTTGGAATGCCGCCTGTGGCGCCACCTATTTCCATGGACTGGCCGGAGATTTGGCGGCACATCATCTTGGGCAGGCCGGCATGATTGCGAGTGATCTGATCCAACATATTCCCCATGCCCTCACGTCGACCATCCAGTCGTAAGTCCTCGCCGGCTTCACGAGTCAACAGGGCTTGGCGCATCATGCTTCGATCTCCCCAGCAGACATACCGCCTAGGACGATGCCTCGGAAAGCTTCTCGAAGGCGGAGAAGTATTGGCCCTGTTTGGAGAATTAGGAACCGGTAAAACGTCGGTGACCAAAGGCATCGCCGAAGGGATGAATGTCGCCCCCTCAATCGTCAGCAGCCCGACTTTTGCATTGATTCATGAATACCAAGGGCGGCTTCGTTTTGTTCACACCGATCTGTACCGGCTGAGCGCCGCTCAACTTGATGACATCGGCCTTGATGAGTACTTAGAGGACCGTACAGTCATTGCAATCGAATGGGCAGACCGATGGGGCAAGGACCTTCCTTCTGATCGGCTCGAAATACACCTCTCCCACCGCACCACCAACACACGCCAAGCCATCTTCAGAGCCAATGGACCGCTCGCCTCTCGTTTGCTTACAGTGCTTCGCTCCCGCCTGCCGAACAGCGGCCCCACTAGAGCGCCCGGGAAAACCCGTGTACAATTGCCGCGGCCAAGGAGGACGTCGCATTGATCCGGTTGATATTGGTGGGGACGCTGCTGTTGCTCTCGCTGTCTTTTTTCTTGCAGAACCAAGAACAGGAAGTCACGCTGCGGTACCTTTTCGGCCTTCGATCGGCGTCGACGCTAATCTATAAGCCTATCCTGGCCGCTTTCGGGATCGGCCTGCTGGTATCAGGGATATTGTTGTTTCCTGCATGGGTACGAGGGCGGATTGACTTACGGCGAAAGACCAAAGCCCTGCAGGAAGCCGAGGTAGACCTGGAGCGGCTTCGACAATCCCTCGATAAGGCCACGCGTCGCGCGGGCATGTCCACGGTCCCTGAACCTGAAAACGAGCTTTCAGATGGGTGACGGCGACGGTACTCCATTGATGCGGCAGTACCGCGAGATCAAGCAGGCCTATCGGGATGCCATTCTCTTTTTTCGTGTCGGCGACTTTTACGAAATGTTTCACGAGGACGCGGTCGAAGCTTCTAAACTCTTATCGATTGCGCTAACCTCGCGAGACAAAGCGAGCGAGACCCCGGTCCCGCTCTGCGGTATTCCTTACCATGCAGCCACCAATTACATCGCAAAGCTTCTGGACGCCGGGAAAACCGTCGCCTTATGCGACCAAGTCGAGGATTCCAAGCTGGCCAAGGGATTGGTGCGTCGAGAGGTTGTCCGACTCTACACCCCCGGGACATTGATCGATAGCGAATTCCTTCCGGCCAGTGAATCCAGCCTGCTCGCAGCTGTATCGATCAGTCTCCGAAGCGACGGGACCGGACGCACAGATCTCTCATTCGGTTTGGCTACGATAGAAGTATCTACCGGAGACTACTGGATCAGTGAATTTCATGGTACCGATGCACAGAACGCCCTTCTTGACGAACTCGCCAGGCTTGAACCGAAAGAATTATTGTTCTCAGACCAACAGGTGCAATACGGGGAATCTTGGATAAGCGGCGTGGCAGGGACACGATGTTGCCTAAAACCATCCTCTTGGTTCGATCTGGAAGACGGTCGTATGAGACTGCAACAACAGTTTCATGTCAATTCCCTGGAAGCTTTCGGCTGTCACACATTTCCGCTTGGCATTCGAGCCGCAGCGGCGGTGCTCCGCTATGTTCGCGAAACACAACCGTCGGCTTCGCTCGATCATATTCGGCAGCTACGAATCAGGCATTCTCAAGACGCCATGCACCTGGACAGCGCCACGATCCATAATTTGGAGCTCGTCCGGCCATCGGGCCGCGCAGGTGATACCTCGGGCAACTCGACCTCTACGCTGATGGGTGTCTTAGATCGCACCGTCACTGCTATGGGAACCAGGTTACTCCGCGAATGGCTGCTGCGGCCGCTACTGACCGCCGCGGCGATTGAGGCCCGCCTCTCGGCGGTCGATGAATGCAAAAGTCAACTCGATGCTCGAGTGCTCCTGCGGTCGGCATTACGAACAGTGCAAGATATCTCGCGTCTCTGCAGCCGGATTTCCCTTGGGGTCGCCAATCCCCGAGACGTCCTGGCTCTGAAATCGTCTCTTTCCTCTCTTCCTGCGGTTCAAACTGGATTGGCTGCCCTTCGCGCTCCTCTCCTCGCGACCCTATCGACAGACTGGGACAACGCGCAAGACTTGTACGACTTGATCGAAGAAGCGGTAGCGCCAGAGGCTCCTCTTTTGGTTCGCGATGGCAGCATCTTCAAAGACGGCTATCATCCGGAAGTAGATGATCTTCGGAAGGCAAGCCGTGAAGGTAGAGGATGGATTGCCGAACTGGAGACGAGGGAACGGGCACGAACCGGAATCGAGTCGTTGAAAATTCGGTACAACCAAGTGTTTGGATACTATATTGAAATTACCAAAGCCAATCTTGGGAAAGTGCCCTCCGACTATATCCGCAAGCAAACGATGGTCAATGCCGAACGCTTCATGACCACGGATCTGAAGGAGTTGGAAGAACGTGTCCTGGGAGCCGACTCCAAATTAATCGCCCTGGAACAGGAGCTATTCGAAACGCTTCGTGTGCGGTTGGCACAGGAAACGGCCCGGCTTCAGGACATCAGCCGCCGGTTGGCCCTGCTGGATGTTCTGACAGCTCTAGCAGAAACCGCCGCACTTAATCGATATGTTCGACCTACCATCGATGAAGGCGGTGTCCTGCACATCGTTCAAGGCCGCCACCCCGTCATCGAACGCCTCGATCTCGCGGGAGGATTCGTCCCAAACGATACGCATCTGGATCTTGATGCAAGTCGTGTTCACATTCTGACCGGTCCCAATATGGCAGGGAAAAGCACGTATCTCCGGCAGGTGGCTCTTATCACGCTGCTGGCTCAAATCGGCAGCTTCGTGCCCGCCAACGAGGCGCGCATCGGGCTGGTCGATCGTATCTTTACCCGCGTCGGCGCATCAGACAACCTCGCCGGCGGACAAAGCACCTTCATGGTGGAGATGACAGAATCGGCCCACATCCTCAACTGCGCAACATCCCGGAGTTTGATTCTCTTGGATGAAATCGGTCGGGGCACAAGTACTTACGACGGATTGAGCATTGCCTGGGCTATCGCGGAATACATACAGGATCCTCATCAGCTCGGTGCGCGCACGCTGTTCGCCACGCATTATCATGAGATGACCCAACTTGAAAGCCTGCGGGACGGGATCAAAAACTACTGCGTCGCTGTTCAGGAGCGGAATGGAGAAGTTCTATTCCTGCGCAAGATCATCCTCGGAGGGGCCGATCGCAGCTACGGTATTCATGTCGCACAGCTGGCCGGTCTCCCAGACCCGGTCATACATCGAGCCAAAGCTGTCCTGGTCCAATTAGAATCTTCCAGATCCTCGATAAGCCCGATCGTAGAGAGTCAGCAGTCGTTACAATTCGACTCCGCCTTACCAATGCCACACCCGATGCTTGAAGAAGTCAGACAAATCAATCTCTTCTCCATGACTCCCCTTGAGGCTCTCAATAGGCTAGCTTCTCTTCAGCAGCGTCTCTTGAGTGAATAGGCATCGCATCGAGTCGGCACTATCCTATTTCGACAAAAGGCGGTGCCCCTTTCGGAGCACCGCCTTCGTTTTCCACATCGATTCCGTGCAGAATCAGTGTTTCTTGCTACCTAGGTTATAGTGTGCCGTCCATGGAATAAGGCCAGCAATCGGCTTTCCGTCAGGCAACAGGACATCATACTGCATCAGCACGTTAGCTCCATCCGGAGACTTTGGTGAAGTATTGAGCTTTTGCTTCGCTGCGGCGCAAGCGGCATCCAGCTCGTGCTTACCATCGCACTCTTTTAAGCGAGAGGAAGAGATACTGCGAGGCTTCCCTATTTCGCCGGCATTGTCATTGAGTTTCTTCACCGAGGAGAT
>JAJFBJ010000184.1 GCA_020697375.1 Nitrospira sp.
CCGAAAAACTCTGACAGGCCGGCGCTGCCTTCCGCTTCATATGTCAGCCACCCTTCGATCGAGGCATCGCGCGTGAACCCGAGAGCGGGAAGCAATGCTTCATAAAACGCTCGTGCCTCGGCGAGGCTGCGCACTCGGAGGTCAACGTGGTCGAAACAGCGCCGCATACGTGGCATGGGATTCTCCTCGAAAATCACGTGACAGAGTCAACGCGCGCGGGATCCTGGTCCAAAGCGCATGAGACTTGCTACGCGCCGTGGACGGTCCTTAGTGATAGACTTCCTTCAACATCTCCAGCATCGCTTCCCACGATTTCTGATCGGCCTCGGCGTCGTACTCCAGCGCCTCCATTCCCGCTTTCCCGGCGTCCGGATTCGTGAACCCATGTTTGACACCCGGATAGGCGACCATCTCGAAGGTGGCCCCGGCGGCCTTCATCTCTTGAGCAAAGTCTGCCACTTGTTCCATCGGCACGAAAGGGTCAGCAACACCGGTGAACACGAGGATTCGAGCCTTGACCGTACCCTCCTTCGCGGGTTTCTCCGTGGCGAGCATGCCGTGGAAGCTCACCACCGCGTCCAGGTCGGCTCCGGAGCGCGCGGCGTCGAGGACCACGCCACCGCCAAAGCAGTATCCGATGGCGGCAATGCGCTCCGGGGCGACGGAAGGCTGTTGCTTCAGCTGTTTCAGCGCCGCCTGAAACCGCGCGGTGATGACGGCCGGATCTTTCTTGGCCTCACTCATGAAGGTCTGCGCTTCCTTCGGATGCGTGGTGACCTTCCCCTTTCCGAACAGATCCAGCGCAAAACCGACATAGCCGGCCTCGGCGAGCCGCTTCGCCTGATGCCGCGCATGCTCGTTGTGCCCCCACCATTCGTGCACGACGAGCACGCCGGGACGTGGGCCCTTGGCGGCATCATCCCAGGCTACGAGTCCGCGCATGACCGTGTCGCCCTGCTTGTATTCCACTTCTTTCTGGTGGATTTCCGCGGAGGCCGACGGGGCAAACCAGAACAATACCGATAGCGCGATAACCATATGTATCATTGCATACATCCCTTTCATCCGTCCGTGAACAAGCGCGCCTCACCAGCGTCGTTTCAAATTACATCATGTTGCCCCGGCATCTCCACTTGAGATTGTATTTCTTACTCCGCCGATCGTATCGGTTGAGATACGGACAACCGTCGCATTTCTGAACCTTATCTCTCCGGATTCCCGCAATGCCAAGCAAATTGGATGGATTTTCTGACGGCAAGCTCCTTGCTTGACAAAGTAACCGCAGGGGCTTTGTCAGAAACAGTCTCGAAGGGCATGAAAATAAGATCACCGCTCATGCTCGGCTGATATTCACCAAGCTACGTACCTCGCCAGTACACAGGGAGGACCACATGAAATTCGTCACGCGCATCGTTCTATTCGTCATTGCCGTCGGAGGACTGAGCCTAGCCGGCGAACTGACTCACGCTCAACAATGGAACGGCGCCGCGAATCCGAAGGGTACCATTTGGAGGCCGGGCAACGTGGCGGTCGGAGAGGAACCTCGGCGAGGAGACGATCCGAGGGCCATGATAGAGGTAACCAGACCCCTCGCTTCATCAAACGACCAGGACGACCGCTTACTCAGCGCGAATATGCTGTACAAGGACAACCGGAGTCCTAAATTTGAGGTGGACACGAGACGCGCCTACGCCGGCGGGGCCAGGAGCAAGGCCGGCATCCTTCCGGCCGACTTGGACTTCGCAGTCCATCGAAGTGCCGTCATCGGGTTGGTCAACATCAACGAGATGCCAAGGCCAAACGATTACATGCTGTTGGTAGGCGGCAAGATTCTGGCGGAAGAGACATGCCCAGTGCGACTGACGTGGTTGAGCGTGGCATCGATCTCGGCCGGATGCAGTCGACATTGCTGGCAAAAATCGAAGAGCTCACCCTGTACGTAATCGAGCAGAAGAAGGATCTTGAGACATTACGCGGTAAGGTGACGCGACTGGAGCAGGAGAATGCGACTCTCACGCCAACGGCCGGCCGATAGACATCCCGCCTTCGCGACAAGAAAGGATCTGATGATGAACCGCTTGCTCACAGCTATGATCACGGCGCTCGTCTTGGACATGGCGGCATCCACGGAGACATCCGCAAAAAGCAGCGAGCTCCAATTACCCCTCAACGAAGTCGTGGAGCCGGGCGTCGCGAAAACGTTCGGCCATCAGCGGAGCGTCGTCATGGTGGACGGGTTCTGGGCAAAGGCCGGATCCAATGTCACTGTCTCCATCGACGAACTGTCGAACACGCTGATTCAAATGGCCACCCCGGTCCCCATCTCGACCGACGTCTCAAACAGACTGCCGGCAAGCGGGGCTGATATGACCGGGTCAAGCGGAACCGGCTCGAACGTGGTGGAGATCGGGGATGGCGTCTCGTTGCCGAACCCGTCCGCCTACTACGCGGTCACCGGCGTCGGGATCCAGGAGAAAGGCAATAATCCCTGCCTGCTTACGCTCTGGGGACGAATGGTTGATTCGGCGTTTGAATCGACCGATAGAAAGTTGGCACAGTTCGAACTCGATAAATGCAGGTCGTTTCCATTGTCCACCTTGGTCGATTTCAAACAAGCCCAATTGCCCAGGGCTTCGGATTTGTTCGTGCGCGGGGTGCTCGCCTGTGGCGGACATACCGGAATCCTTCCCCAGGGGGCCTACTCATCGACGTCATGGGAGATCAAAGGTTTAAAAGTCCATGGGGGCCGCATCGTCACGGAAACCGACGACGTGGAACCGATGGACAAGGTCGGCGAATTCACAAGGGCGAATTGCGTCAAGGAAGAGGCCGGAGCCTATGGCCCTGGTTGGACCGCCTGGCACGAATGCCCCGGCGGTCAACTGATGACTGGAATTCGTGTGTACCGGTATGAAGACAAATGGTTCACGGGCATAAGCGCCATCTGCAAGATTCCACAGCGATCTGTCCCGCCTCGCCAACCGGTCAAGGATGCGGTGGGATTCTGAGCGGTCATGAATCCAGTATCTAGGGAACTCCCAAGTGGCAAGAGCCGAATTTATCTGTACAGTGCAAACCCTGAGTTGTTTCGTTGAGGTGAACACTGTACTGCTTCATCGGCTTTCGCGGGCCAGTCATCGCCGGACTGGCCGGACTGGTTTCTCTCTCGATAGCCGGCGGCTCGGCTTGGGCCTGGGAAGGCTCTCCCGACCGCCGGTTTTCCCTGGAGTTCGAAACCGGCGCCATATGGCAGTCCCGCAATCAGATTCAGATCCCGGATAGTGCAGACGGCACGCGGTTCTCTTTGACTGATCTCCAAGGCAATGGCCCTGGAACTCATCGTCGGGTCGAACTAACCTGGAACCTCAACCACCGCCACTCCCTCAGGTTCGTCTATGCACCGATTGGTTTTTCAGGCAGCGGCAACTTCGCCGAGCCGGTACGCTTTGCCGGCGGAACTTTTACGCCGGGCAGCGCAGTGGATTCGGATTACAAATTCGATTCGTACCGGTTGAGCTATCGCTATCTGGTCCATGAGTCCGAGCGATGGCGATGGAGAATCGGCGCCACGGCCTTTGTGAGGGATGCCCAGGTAGAATTGCGTCAACAGGGACGCGTGGCGACTGACAGTAATGTCGGCTTCGTGCCATTGCTAAGCGCCGCGGTCGAATATGCCATTGCACCGCGCTGGACGGCCTTGATCGATTTCGACGGGCTTGTCAGTACGCAAGGGCGGGCGATTGATGCAGCGGCCAAGATTCGCTACGATCTCAGCGATGCCTGGTATGTCTCCGCCGGCTATCGAGTGTTCGAGGGCGGTGTGGACAACGACACATACGCGTTCGGGTGGTATAACTTTGCTCTCTTCTCGCTAGGGGTCCGCTTCTAAAGTTTGGTGACCGCCTCCATAGATCATTTACCAATGACAATCATGTGCGCACCGAGACCCCTTCCACAATGAGTAACTCCACGACGAGCAGCGGAATTCCTATTGCCGATGGGCAGTCATTGCCTATCAGCTCATTCGATCACCCAGATCGCAAGCCCCTTGGCATCTCGCAGTAACTGTTCTGTGATCCCGCCACCGAAGATCCGTTTGATTCCCGACGTCCCATGGCGGCCCACCACGATGGTCTCATGCCCCCCGCTCCTCGCTTCTTCGAGAATGTTTCGAGCGATATCGTCCTCATGGCCGAACTTCAATGCCACCTGGCTCGCGTCAAAGCCGGATTGCCTCAATGTCTCGCAGGCCTCTTTCAACACATGGCATTCGGACTCCCGTTCCTTCCGAACCCAGGCATGCTGATCATCGCGCAGTTGCGCGCCTAATTGCGATTCGATTGCAGGATTCTCCGATCCGCCATGCTCCAGCAACCCTCTCGGCATGGGGCTCAGCACATGAAACAGCGTGATCAAGACAGCCGGGGTTCGGCCCAGGAGAGCGCCGACGTACCCAACCACGCGCTGAGCGTTCGCAGACTCGTCAATGGCTACAAGAATTCGCATACAGTCTCCGTGGGAATCCGGAATCAGGAGGCCATGAGGGTCACATGCACCTCGCGCTCGCGCGGGCCATCCAATTCGACCAACATCACGGCTTGCCAGGTACCGAGAACCAGTTTGCCGGATGACACGGGAATGGTGAGGGACGGACCAAGGATCGACGAAGCCATGTGAGACCAGGCATGGGAAGGGTCGTGGGCGTGACGGAACCGAATGCGCGGGATCACTTCTTCCACGACTTGCAGAAAATCCTGTTCCGTCCCCTCTCCGATTTCCCCGGTGGTCACGGCGGCCGTCGTATGGGTCACGAAGAGGCAGCAGAGCCCCTCCCGCATCTTCGCCGTCCCGATCACCGCTTCGATCCGGTCGGTCAGATCCACCACCTGCTTCAGATTGCTGGTGCTGATGCGCAGGGTCTCAGACATGCGTACTAAGAAGCCTTTCGGACCGCATCCACGCTCCAGATGCCGGACCCGTGAGCAGAGATATACAAGAACACAAAGCAATAGAGCGCGGCGAGTTCGCCCATGTTCTGGATCGGCAACAGCGCCTGCGTGCCGTGGGCCATCCAATAGGCAAAGGCCATCAATCCGCTGCACAAAAAGGCTGCCCATCCGGTAAAAAGCCCGATCATCACCAGGAAGCCCCCGAACAGTTCGATGGATCCTGCAATGGCCACCACAAAAGAAGGAGGCGGCATCTGGGGCGGCATCGGCACATTGAGCAGCTTTTGCGTTCCATGCCAGAGGAACAGGAACCCCGTCACCATACGCATCAAGGCATAGGTCTGCGGAGCATAGCGCTGCATGAATGTCGGCATCATTTCTCTCCCGTTGCGTAGTGAACTGCGCTGGTATGCGAGGTGGCTAAGCAAAATGACGGTATCACCTGTAGGGAATCAGTCAACCAGGGATTCCCCTAGGAGCTGGGCAATCGCGAAAAGGTAAAAATGGAAAAAGTAAGATGGTCGCCACGGAGCTAGGAGATTCCCAAATTCCAGAATAGCTGTATTTTTGTTCTACAGGCTCGGGTTATAAATAGTTGCACGATGACGTACTTTCCTCGAAGACAACAGGCCTATCCTACGCGCTCAGGCAACTTTTGCAGCAAGCAGGCTGCAGGCGTGAAGGCCCGACCGGAGGACGTAGTGAGTGGAAGTCACAATCACGCGCGTCCTGTTTTTCCTCCGCCGTCTAATACTGTGATGAGGAACCGAACAGGATGAAAGATGTTCCGATACTCCGTCGCATGATTGATGAGCTCACGACGCAACACTTGCGTACGAGGCGGGGTCCGGATGAGTTGGCCTCAGCCGCAGTCGGCATGTGCGAGACCTTGCTGAGCATTTTGTCCCCCATGTTGGGAAACGTGGGTAGCCACGCGCTCTTGCGCCGAAGCCTCAAACTGTCTGAGAGGACATTCCCCTGCTACAAAGAAGCACGAAGCGCAGACAATGACCAACTCCTCCGCGCCATTGGCGAATGTTTGCGACGGCAGGAACTGGAGGGTGCACGAGAAGCGTCCGTCGCGCTGCTGACTGCTTTTTTCGAACTGCTGGCGACGTTCATCGGGGAGCGATTGACGTGGCATCTCCTGCAGGAGGCATGGCCGGACATCCTTACCGTTCCCTCAGAGGAGACGCATCCATGAACGAAAAAGTGCCCATTGTCCAACTCGATACCGGAGTCCCAGGACTCAATGACGTGCTTGGCGGAGGGTTGCCGGAGTTTTCCTTCAATCTTCTCGCGGGCGGCCCGGGAGCCGGGAAGACCACCCTGGTGCACCAAATCTGCTTTGCCCTGGCCACTCCTGAGCGTCCGGCCCTCTACATCACCGTGTTGGGTGAACCTCCCCTCAAACTGCTTCGCTATCAGCAACAGTTTTCATTCTTCGATGCGGCCAAGATCAACCGGTGTATCCGCTTCATCTCTATCGAGCAGGAGATTCTGGAAGAGGGGCTGGGGAAGGTCTTGGAAAAGATCGTGACGGAGGTCGAAGCAACCAATCCAAGCCTCGTCGTCGTGGATTCCTTTCGGTCGGTCATCCGCGCGTCGCAGCCTCTGGATTCGAGTGGGGAATTATCATTGCAAGCTTTCGTACAACGTCTCGCGTTGCAACTGACCACCTGGCAAGCGACCACGTTCCTGGTGGGAGAATATCAGGACTCGGAGAGGGC
>JAJFBJ010000185.1 GCA_020697375.1 Nitrospira sp.
AAGGGAAAACTGAACGAGCCGCAAAGGATCTGAAATCGCAAAAACCAAGTAATCGCTGATATCACATCCGGAACCTGCCGGCTCGCTGCCGGCAGGTTCTTCATTGATCACCAGAGCAACTCTCCTCGATGTCAGATCAATCATGGCGGCACATCACATCATATTGTTGAGGACAATCGTTCGGCCTATAATGCGTCAGCCATGGGCGCGTCCGAAAGAGCGAAACAACGCCTCCGTGCTCTTCTTAAATCCGCCTCTTATCGTCGAGCCGACCAAGATCTCGCATTTCTCAACGGTGATGAGGTTCGCCCCGTCCGTCTTCAATTAGAGTTGCTGAAGGCGGAATTGATCCAACATCGGGAGAATATCCGTTCCACCATCGTGGTGTTCGGAAGCGCCAGAATTCCCGATCCGGTCCTAAGCAACCGGCGCCTGGACGAAGCGACTAAACGTTTGGCAGGCAAACCACATGATGCCGCCTGTCAGCGATCGGTCGCCATGGCAACACGGCAGGTCGCCATGTCCAAGTACTATACCGAAGCCCGGGCTTTCGGACGGCTGGTTACAAGCAAATATCAGTCAAAACATGGCTGCGACTATGTGGTGGTGACCGGCGGCGGCCCGGGCATCATGGAAGCAGCCAATCGTGGAGCGGCGGACGTCAAAGGCAAATCCATCGGCCTCAATATTTCGCTTCCACACGAACAGCGACCGAATCCTTACATCACACCCGCGCTGTGTTTTCAGTTCCGGTATTTTGCACTGCGCAAGATGCATTTTTTATTGCGTGCTAAGGCGCTGGTCGCCTTTCCGGGTGGGTTTGGGACATGCGATGAGCTCTTCGACGCGTTGACGCTGTTGCAAACCAAGAAGGTCCGCGGCATCACCGTTATTCTGGTCGGCCGGGAGTACTGGAGCCGGTTGATTGACTGGCAACTGCTGGAAGACAACGGATTCATCAGCTCTCGCGATCGAAAGCTGTTCCATTACGCCGACACGGCCAAGGAGGCCTGGAAAATCATTGCCCGCAAGCAGCAGACGTTTCGGCGCCGACCACCGCCCCCGCGTTGGTTCAGATGAAACTCACCTTTCACGGCGCTGTTCGATCTGTCACTGGGAGCAGGCACTTGATTGAGACCGATGAGAATCGTGTGCTCTTGGACTGCGGACTCTTCCAGGGACGGCGGGAGGAGACGGAACGCCGCAATCGGTATCTGGGCTTTGATCCAAAAGAAGTGGACGCCGTCCTCCTCTCTCACGCCCACATTGACCATTCGGGAGCTTTGCCGGCGTTGGCCAGGTATGGCTTTTCAGGAAAAGTCTTCGCGACGCAGGCAACGGCAGATTTGAGCGATATGATGTTAGCTGACTCGGCGCGTATCCAGGAGAGCGATTGCCTCTATGTCAACCGCAAGGAGCGCCGGACTGACGCAACGTCTCGTCAGCCTTTTTACACGAGCGACGATGTGCAAAGTGTCAAACGGCAATTCGTCGGTCTCCGTTACGGCGATGTCGTGACGCCGCTGCCCGGAATGAAAGCGACGTTCCTTGATGCCGGACATATTCTGGGATCAGCAGCCATCTCTCTTCGGATCAGGGAGGCCGGCTCGACGAACACCATTCTGTTTTCCGGAGATTTGGGCCGCCGCCAAATGCCGATCTTACGAGATCCACAGCCACCGCCTTCCTGTGACATCTTGATCATTGAATCAACCTATGGCGACCGCGTGCACAGCGAAACGGCCGAAGAGGCCAAACAGAAAGCCAGTGCCCTCATTCACCATGCCATCGTGAACCGGAGCAAAATTATCGTTCCAGCGTTTGCTGTGGGCCGCACACAAGACTTGTCATGTGGATAAAGGACATGGTGAAAGAGGGTCGTGTCCCGCCGGTTCCCATCTATAACGATTCGCCCTTGGCGTTGCGTGCGACAGAGATCTTCCGTCGGCATTCCGAATGCTACGATGAAGAAACCTATCGCATCCTCACGAACGAGGGCGACCCTTTCATCGCGAAGTATATTCGCTATGTCTCATCCGTCGATGAAAGCCAAAAGCTGAATACCAGGAAGGGACCGTGCGTGATTATCGCGGCATCCGGCATGTGTGAAGGAGGCCGCGTGCTGCACCACTTACGGCATGCAATTGAGGACGAAGCCAACGTTGTGGCGATCGTTGGATTTCAAGCAGAGCACACACTGGGTCGCAAGCTGATAGAAGGATGGGATCCAGTGCCGATTTTCGGGGTCCCTGTGCCTCGACGAGCCAGGGTCGTCCACTTCAACGGCTTATCCGCACATGCCGACCGCGAGGATCTTCTGGGTTACGTTCGCGCGATCAAGCCGCTTCCTTCGAAAGTTTTCATCGTCCATGGGGAGCAAAGGCAGGCGTTTTCACTGGCCGCTGCAATCCGGGCAGAGCATCCACGTCTTGAAGTCACGGTTCCTGAAGTCAATACGACCTACGAAGTCTAACACCGTCACGGTATCCGGTTTACCGGTATTTGGTCGCGCCGAGCGGCGATGTCCTAAGTCTGCAGCCCCCACGCTGCCTTGGCGAGGGTCAACAGCGCCACAGCGATCAACAGCACGTTGACCACCACCTCCCATTTACGCCACTTCTTGATCTCGTTGTTTTCCATGACTCGAACCCTCTGAGCGTCTCAGTGGATGGTTGCCTGTGTCTGAATTGAACTTGTGCTCCATCTCTCCCAGGTAATATCGGATGAATTGCAATTCATCAGTCGTAAGTGGAGTTTCGAGGAACCGGCTTGATAGAAGACGTTCGCAACTGCGACCGTAGTCGAGAATGATTCGTCGAATCGGATGCATTCACTCCTCCCTGTCGTCCGCCGGTACGCCTTGCAGAAACAACAGGGGAGCTGCCGGGTTGGCGGCAGCTCCCCTGTCAGACGTTACACCAGGTCCGTCACGCCTATTTCATGGCAGTTGGCACCGCCTGCGGTGCCGGCTGCGTGGCCGCCCGCTTACCGCCCACGCCGGTTACTCCTAGCGGTTGAATCCGTGGGTCGCCCGTCGGAACCACACGCAGGTAGCCCCACTGCCCGGACTGGGCGTACGGCAGCCGATTATTCGACCACACGAAATCTCCCGTCTGTCGATAGGGACCTCCCGCCCCGCCCTGGATGAAGACGTCGAGCACTTCCGAACCGGCGTACTCCACCACACTGATCATGTCGGCACCCGGCATGTAGGGCTCAATTGGCCACTCGTGGCCCTCCACCCCGAACATTCCGTTTTGCTCACTGTTCGCGCCGATCACATGGATCCGGATCGGATCGCCGGCATGCGCCTCGATCAGAGGCGTGGCCGGGTCCTCAGGCTTGTCCACTACGCAGGGTTGGAAAATCTTGCCCAGCGAGCAGCCTTGCTCTTCGCGGTACTTGTACGGCTCGGCGCGGTAATTCACCGATGTCAGCCCGGCCACGTTCTGCACATAGGGCATGAACGAGGTCCCGATGATGTTGTCTTCGTCCTGGAAGAACAACGCCACGTCCCGATAATTTCGCTTGCCGACGTTTTCCGGCAAGCTGGCGTCGACGATGACATCGGCCCTCCAGGCATTTTTCTGCGAGAGATCGGCCCCGGTGACTGGATCACGATACTGCGATCCTTTCGGGCCGATGATAATGGCGCCATACAATCCATTGCGCGGATTGACGACGATGTTGCCGCCATCCCACACCAATGACGTCGTTTCCTTGTTCGACGGATGCGCGTAATAGGTGTAGTTCCGGCTCTCACCGGGTCCGATGGTCTGATCGCCGCCGTTATTGCCGACATTCAAGCCCTGGCTATCTTTAGGATCGAAGGCGAGTCCCGGCGCAAAGAACGACGCCCGGCTGGCCTTCATCTTGTTCTTCAGACTGACTTTAATACAGTCGCCGAGGTTCGCGCGTAGCGTCAGCGGGTTGGGCATCACATTGCCCGCCACCGTCGTCGCTTCCTCTTCAAGCGCGAAGATCTTGCCTTCCGGCACGCTCAGCTCGATCTTACGCTCGAAATCGACTTCGATTGCCTCGGGCGCCTTCGGATGGAGCTTCAACGGGCGATCTAACGCCACGACGTTGAAGTTTTTCACCGGCGCATCGGCCGGACAGACTGTACTCGGTGTCGCCAGAATGCCGAGCGGATTCGTGCCCTTCGGCAGCGGCTTCAGGTCGGCCGTTTCCTTGTCCAGCACGCGGACGATGCCCCATCCGCCTTCGGCGAAGTGTGAGCTTCGACCGTTAAAGTGGATGTAGTCCCCCGGCATAGCCTGGAATCCGCCCGCCTTCGTCACGAGATCGTAGCGCTCGGCGATCCCGACGTGAATCGAGTTCTTCCGGTTGGCGTCCGCCGCGTACCGCTCCGTGAGGAAGGTATGGCCGGCGATCGTCCACACATGCGATTCGTTCATCAACTGATGCAGCAGACGGAAGACCATCGTGTCACCGGTATACGCCCGCAACAACGGCGTATCTGGATCACCGTGGATTGCGCTGCTGAACAACTTCGAGGTATCGGGATTATTCGACAGGCGCTGGGCGAAGGGTTCCGCACGGAAATTGAACCCGCTGCCCGTCGTATGTGTCCCGCCATTGATATACTTGTTGGGCGCGTTCAAGATCTTCTCGGGCATCTGGAACGACACCGTCTTTCCCGCTTCCAGCGCCACCTCAATAGGCTGCCCGGGAGGATTACCGGCCTCGATGACGTTGACTGTGTGCGGTACCGTGTCATGGATCGACACCATGAGCTCACGGAAGCTCCCGCTGACGCCGGCTCCGATTGGCTCATTCGAGTGAATGTCCGCGATCGGACCGCTATATACCAACTTGCCGTCCTTCGGATTGTGATACGTTGATCCGAACGGCTCCACGATCGTCACGCCGAATCCGCCGTGCGGCCAGGTCGTCGCGCCAAACGCGTGGTCGTGCCAGAACACTGTTCCCATATCCACGTCCACCCACCAACGGTAGCGCACGAACTCCGGCGACACGAGGTCGCTGGCCGGATGGTTGTGCTTGAGCATGCGAGCGACCTCGGAACAGCTCTTATCCCGCGGCAGGGAGGCCGTGGGATCGTTGCCCTTTTCCAGACAGTCCATGCCGACCATGACTTCAGTGTTCACATGGAAGGGCGTGGCGCCAGGCGCCAATTGGATCTTGATGGAACTGGCTCCGGCCTTGGCTCCACCCACGATCTTGGCCACCATCGGTGCGGGTAAACCGTGTTTCTTGGCCTTGCCCCACATGGTAAACGGACGTACGGACATTTCGTACTCGAACCCTGAAATGACGCCGTCCGAGTTCCCTGTGTCGAACTGGAAGAAGTGGGGATGGATGTTGATCTTGGACGACTGAAAATTGGTGTAATCGTCGTCGTCCCATTCGCTGGTCAGAACCAAGTCGACGCAGTCGTAGACGTTGGCTCGGATGACTGCCGGAAGCTTGAGATCGTCATTGCCCCTCGTCAGACGCTCCTCTTCATGGAGCACGTAAATCAAGCCGTCTTTGTCGACGATGGGCGGCTCTTTACCCTGCTGCTTCGCCAAGGTGATCGGCATCCGCAGGAAGTGAAGGTTGTAAAACTTTTGATTGGCATTTTCCGGGCAGAGGCTCCAACGCCCCTGCTCACCTGGCTTAGCCGGCTCGCTGGTCCGTTCGCCACTCGCATCCTGGTGAATTGGCTCCAGCCAGGGCGCGCCGCTATGGTTGGCCGAGAACGGCACACGTTTGCCGAAGTGCGGCTTGAACAACGGCCAGGCCATCTTACCCGTGGTCGGATCAAAGAGAATGGCAGGTCTGGTGCTGTCGTCCCACTTGGCCGCCCATTGATACTTCGGATTCTGAGCGGTGCTCTCGCGCTCGCCTCGGGCGATGTTGCCATCCCATTTCCAATCCCATACCGTCGAATCGTAGGCGAGGATCTGATCCTTCTCCTTGTCCGTGTGGCCCGGCTTGCCCTGTGCAGGCACGAACATTTCGACCCAATCCTTGATGTTCACAATGACGGGATTGGATTTCCAATTCGTCTTCTGGCCCTTGTCGACAATTTTGAAGGACTTGCCGAACCAGTCGACGGTCGTGCCGATTAATTTATCGGACGTCACGCCGACCTTCATCCGGCCTTTGCGATCGGGCAGCTCTTGCAAATCCGGCATCGTGTCGGTGTGCGCCGCGCCGCCCTGCAACGTGTTGTAGAAACGGCCATAGCCCCACATTCCCGCCACATAGTGGTGCGCCACGTGGCAGTGGTACAGGAACTCTCCGGCCAGATGCTGGCAGCCGCCGCCGCCGCATTCCGGTTCAAGATCCAACGCCTCCGAGGGACCGATCACTTCAACGTCAACGCGGTCAGACTTGGTCCGCACGACCGGATACTTCACCGGACCGTCCTGCCCCATCGCCCACATGTTGTTGGTCTCGGTTCCCGGACTGCGCTGCCAGCGGATCGATCCGCTGTGCGGATGGTGGGAGTGAAACACTTCCGATCCTCCATGGACCAGCCGCCACTTCACGGGATCTCCCAGATACCCTCGAGCGATCGTGGTCGGTGTATCGCCGAACGTGTAGGCGCTGTACGCCATGGATTCGTCTTCAAAGCCGAAATACTCATGTTGCAGATGCATCTGATCGATGCCGAACGGTTCGCTGCGATAATTGATCGCCCGACCGCCTGGCCGGTAGGCATCCGTCAGCGGGTCACGCTGCGGCAGGAAGTCGCCCTTCTTGTTCAATGGCCGGAACGCTTCGTCGCCCACCTCGTGGTAGAACAGCACGAATTCGCGAAAGTCCGGTCCGGATCCGTTATCAATGTTCACCTGCCAGCCCGTCTTCACTTGCTTATCCGGCCCCGTGCCGATGGAATCCAGATACTTCGACCCCTTCGGTTCTACAACGAACGCGCCGAAGAGACCGAGCACCGTCAATTCCCGGTCATGGCTATAGGAATGAAACTGCCGGACGCCTTCCTGCATCTGCGGGTGGATGTACCATTCGAATTCCTGCAATTTTCCTGGCGAGATGATCGATTCCGGATTCGTCGTCGTCGCCGGCTTGCCCGTCGTACTCACGATCATGCTGGAAGCTTGAATGAAGAGGCTGCCGTCCTCGCTTTCCATCTGATTGCGCAGCGTCATCTTCACGCAGTCGCCTTGGTTGGCTCGAAGC
>JAJFBJ010000056.1 GCA_020697375.1 Nitrospira sp.
TTCATTATTTTCATTTCTTCACAATCTGCCCTGGCTTCCGGAGAATCACCGATGATGTGGGTTCGGGTTTCATTCCTCTGCCTCATGGCGCTTCTGCTGTGGACCAGGGCAGAAGCCAAGGTCTACCAATGCGAAGGGCCCAATGGAACCACGATCCTGACGGATCAACCGAAGGGAAAGCGAGGTTGCGCGGTGGTGAAGACGGCAACGCCCCCGCTCCCCGGTGGATATACGCCGCCGGCTGATCCGACGCCGTCGGCATCGCCGGATCCATCGCTTGACGTGAGTCCGCCTTCCGTATCGCCGATGCTGTCCCGCCCACCTCACCTGGGCGAGCCGGTTCCCCCGGCTTCGGTTTCAAGTGAACCATCCGTCCCGGCTGCGTCGGAGGCGCAACATTGCTCGCCGCGTGTGAACCCTTTGAACCCTTTTGCCGGACCCAATTGCGCGCCGGCTTCCAGCATCGGCGAAACCAAAAACCCGTAGCAGATTCTCACGTTTGGAGTGAGACTCACGCATACGGTTCTATTTCATCTCCCTCGCATCGTTATATTTCCGATCGTACCGAATGCTGTCCATTCCATGCTGTGGACAGTTGCTCACGCCTGCCGCCCCATATTCCACTCCGGCGATATTCTCAGCTGACTTGTTAATGGGCATAGTGCGGCGGGCTTGACCGTAAGGATTTCCACGGCATTGACACCTCCTCCTTTTGCTGTAACCATTGGTTACATGGATCGGCACATTGTTTGTCTTCACATTCCATCGTTCGGGATCGCCCTTGCGCAGACCCGCGAGGTCTCGTTGCGCAACAGACCGGTCGCCCTGGCGCCGGTCCATACGCCTCGCGCACTGGTGCGGGAGGCGTCGCACGAAGCCCTCATCGAAGGAATCCGGCCGGGCATGTCTGTGGAGTTGGCCCGCCGGTTATGCCCCAACCTCCGCCTGGTCGCGCCGGACTCATCGCTGCTGCGAGCGGCGCATCACGAATTGCAACAGGCCATACAGCCCTTTGCGCCGGCCTGGGAGTCAATCCGTCCCGGCTCGCTGTTTCTGGATCTTACCGGCACGAAACGGCTGCTCGGCCCTCCGATCGATACGGCCGCCCGCGTGGGGCGCGAGCTGGCGGTTCAACGGGGATGGCACAGCGTCATAGGGCTTGCCGGGAACAAGCTGGTTTCGCAGCTGGCGGCGACGACGCTGGGGCAGCCGCCCCGGATACGTTCGATCTATTCAGGCTCGGAGCAACAGTTTCTTGCTCCTCTGCCGGCCACGCTGCTCCCGGGACTCGATCGACAGGCCTCGCACATTCTGCGCCGGCTTGACGATCTGAATCTCAGAACCTTCGGATCGATCGCCGCTGTTTCGCCGGCTCAGCTGGAATCGGTGTTCGGCGCGGCCGCCGGGTTGTTGCATGACTGGGCCTTGGGGATTGATCCTTCGCCCGTCCGTCCGCCGGTCGAACAGCCGGTGATCGAGCATTCCATCACTCTCGATCCGGACGAAATCGACGATCGACTCATCCTGGGACGGCTGTACCGCCTGATCGAACAGGTCTGCGCAATGCTCCGGCAACAACGGCGGGTCTGCAAGCGCCTTTCGCTGACCGTCCGCCACAGTGACCATGCCGAGCAGACGGCCCAGCAGGCATTGCCGCAGGGCACGTACTGGGAAATGGATCTCCAGCCTGTGCTTGCGTACCTCTTGTTGCGCTGTTTCAAACGCCGCGTCCGGCTTCAGCGTTTGACGCTGCGGGTGGATCGCCTGGAGCCGCCTGCCGAGCAACTGTTGCTCTTTGATCAATCGGCCGCTCTCATGAAGCCGGCATCCCATCGGCTCTCCTTCGCATTGGATGCGATTCGCGCGAAGTTCGGCGAACAAGCTATATCGTGGGGAAGGACTCTGCCGTGACGACCCCGCCCTTCGTGCACCTGCACGTCCATTCGGACTATTCGGCCATGCGCGGCGTCTCGTCGCTGGAAACACTTTGTCGGTCGGCGAAGCGGCAGGGATTCGGGACGCTGGCCATGACCGACAGCAATGGCCTGTATGGGGCCATGAGATTTCTCGAAGAGGCGAGGCATGGAGGCCTGCGGCCGATTCTTGGCGCCGAATTGATGACCGACGACCACCGCGCCCTGCTGCTGGTCAAAACCCCCGACGGCTATGCCAACCTCTGCCGCCTCCTGTCCGAACGGCATTGCGAGCCGTCGTTCAAATTCGTTGAGGCCGTGACGCGCTATCGCAGCGGGCTGATCGTGGCGACCGACGATGAGGCGGCCGTCGCGGCCTGGGCGGCGGACGGCCCGCAGGACCTCTACGTCGAATTGACGCCGGGGCCTGCCATGCATGAGGCGCTGCAAATCAGCCGCCGCACCGGCATTCCTCCGGTCGCCACCAACCGCGTGTACTTCGCACGGGCGGAAGACTACGAAACGCATCGCCTCTTGCGCGCCATTGCCCTCAACCGCACGCTCTCCCGCCTGCCGCCGGAAGCCTGTTGCAGCCCGCGCCAATGGCTCGCGCCGCCGGCCCTAATGGCGGCGGAGTTGCCGCACGTCCCGGAAGCGCTGGAAAACAGCATCCGCATCGCCGAGGCCTGTCACAGCGACTGGCGTTTCGGCGACCAGATCTTTCCCGCCTTCGGCGGATCCACAGACGAAGAAGCATTTACCACACTCGCCCAGAAGACGTATGCCGGCGCGCAGGAGCGGTACGGGACGATCTCGCCGGAAGTCCGCGCGCGGATCGAAAAGGAACTCGCGATCATCCGCCAGAAGCGCTTTGCGCATTATTTTCTGATCGTGGAAGAAATCGTCCGGCAGGCGGAACGGACCTGTGGCCGCGGCTCGGTGGCCGCGTCGATCGTGTCCTTTTGCCTTAAGATCACGCACGTGGACCCGCTCAAACACCATTTGTTCTTCGAGCGGTTTTTGAATCCCGGCCGGAAGGACCCGCCCGACATCGACATTGATTTTCCCTGGGACGAGCGCGACGACATTTTGCACTGGGTCTTCCGGCAATACGGCGAGCGCCAGGCGGCGATGGTGGCGAACCAGAACAGCCTCGGCTTCCGCGCGGCCATCCGCGAAACGGCGAAGGTCTATGGGATGCCGGCCGACGAAATCGGCGCGATGTCCTCACGTGTTCTTCGCCAGCAGGCGATCCTGAGCTTTCCCGTCCCGCCGACCCCAGAGCAATGGCTCAACCGGCTTTCGCAAACTCTGCGGCTCAAAACCCCTTGGCCCGAAATTCTCAGGCAGGCGCTGCGCGCGCAGAACCATTTCCGCCATCTCTCCATGCATTGCGGCGGGGTCGTAATCGTCCCGGACGACATCCGGCGCTACGTGCCGGTCGAATTCACGGCCAAGGGGCTGCCGGTCATCCAATGGGAAAAAGATCAAACGGAAGAGGCGGGCCTTGTCAAAATCGACCTGCTGGGCAACCGCTCGCTCGCGGTTATCCGTGACGCTCTCGCAGCCATCTCCAGCCACACCGGCCGTGAGATCGATTACGCCGCTTGGGACCCCCTTCAAGATGGAGCAACCCAGGACCTGATCCGGCGCGGTGACACCATCGGCTGCTTCTATATCGAATCGCCGGCGACCCGTCTTCTGCTCAGAAAACTGTGGAGCGGCATGCCACCGGACCGCCTCGCCGCCGCCGATGTGTTCGAATATCTCGTGATGGTGTCGTCCCTGGTGCGGCCGGCGGCCATCACGTTCGTGAACGACTTCGTCCGGCGGGCTCATGGCCGACCGCACAAGCCGGTGCACCCGCTGATGGAAAGCATCCTGGAAGAAACGCACGGCATCATGGTGTATCAGGAAGACGTCACGAAGGTCGCCATGGCCCTCGCCGATTTTTCCGTGGAGGACGCGGACCAATTGCGGAAAGTCATCAGCAAGAAACATAAGAAGCGGCAGCTGCAAGACTACTATCATCAGTTCTGCCGCGGCGCCGCAAAGAATGGGGCTTCGCCGGAAACGATTGCTAAGATCTGGAAGATGATCATGAGCTTCGCCGGTTACAGTTTCTGCAAACCTCATTCGGCCAGCTATGCGCAGGTCTCTTTTAAGTGCGCCTACCTGCGCGCCCATTATCCGGCGGAATTCATCGCGGCCGTCATCAGCAACGAGGGAGGATTTTACTCGCCCTTCGCCTACGTCTCAGAAGCAAGACGCATGGGGCTCGCGATCCTGCCGCCGGACGTGAACGCCAGCGACTGGGCCTATCGCGGCGAGGGCGACAGGCTGCGGATTGGCTTGATGCAGGTGAAGACCCTCACGAAAGATCTCGGCCGGCGCATCGTGGAAGAACGGACGAAACGCGGTCCCTACCGTTCGTTCCAGGATTTTTGCAAGCGCGTCGATCTGGAACCGGCGCAGGCGCGGGCGCTGATCCGTGCCGGCTGCTGTGATTCCCTCGCCGGCGAGCTGACGAGACCGGCCTTGCTGTGGCGGCTGTATGCGGAAGGGAGCAGGCATTCGGGGCCGTTTCCCGTGCCGGACGAGTATGAGGGGCCGAAAAAACTGGCCCATGAGATCGAGTCGCTTGGCTTCCTGGCGAGCCGCCATCCCTTGACCCTTTACCGAAGCCATATCGAGCGTATCCGGCCGGTGCCGGCATCGCAGATGCATCGATTCATCCGGCGCCGGATCACGATGGTGGGATGGCTGGTCACGGAAAAACCGGTGGAGACGAACAACGGGCAAGCGATGGAATTCATCACGCTCGAAGATGTCACGGCCCTCTACGATGCGACGTTATTTCCAAACGTCTATCGCCGCTGCCATCAGCTCCTTTCGCCCAACCGGGCCTATGTGGTGCGCGGGCTGGTAGAAGAAGAGTCCGGCGTGGCGACGCTGACGTTGTCCGACTTGCAGCTGCTCGAGGCTGAACCGATCGGCGAACCAGCATGGAACAGGCTTCATGAGGCATGGTATGGTGAAACATGCGACGCCCTGCTCGATCCGCCGCCCTCTTCCTTCCCGCCAAATTGACCCTTCCAAGCCTGCAAACAGCCGCGGCCGCCTGCACGGGTTGCGACCTCTACAAACGGGCCACGCAAACCGTCTTCGGGGAAGGCCCCGCCCACGTCAAGGTTCTGCTGGTCGGCGAGCAGCCGGGTGATCAGGAAGACAGGGACGGCCACCCCTTCGTCGGGCCGGCCGGCAGACTCTTGGACAAGGCTCTGGAGGAGGCGGGCATCGTCCGCCTCGACGTGTATGTCACCAATGCCGTGAAGCATTTCAAATGGGAACCGCAGGGCAAACGCCGCAAGCACAAGAAACCGTCCGCCGCGGAGATCGCCGCCTGCCGTCCCTGGCTGGAAGCGGAGGTCCAGGTGCTGGAGCCGCGCGTCGTCCTTTGTCTCGGCGTGACGGCCGCGCAGTCGCTGTTCGGCAAGGCCGTACGCTTGAATGAACTGCGAGGGCGGCCTTGGAGCACACCCCTCGCCAAGTCGGTCTTCGTGACGGCCCATCCTTCGGCAATTCTCCGTTCACCGGACCATGCGCGGCGGGACGAAGCCTATCGCGGCTTCGTCGAGGATTTGCGGAGAATTGCGCAGCATCTCCAAACGGAAGCCGCCTGACGCCGTGCCGCGCAAGCCGGAGCAAGGCGCCTGCCTGCCCGTCATCGGCATGAGCGACGAGTTCATGCGCGAGGAGTTGGAAGAAGGCCCGGTGCGGCATCATCCACGTGAGAGGGGTCGATTGACTCTCCCACTGCCCCTTCATATAATGCGAAAAATAACCGTTTAAGCTGATCTGACAAGCACTTATGTCTTCATTTTCAGCCGCGTTCTTATCTCGACGGGTACAGGACCTTCGAGCCGGGTTCCGGCATGCATTCGCCGTTCGTCCGGAACAGCAGGATTTCACGGTCGAAGACTTCGCTCTTCTCGAACGGGTTGCCCAGGCCATCGTCACACGCGGCATGGCATCGCCGGCCACGCTGTTTCTCGAATCGATGGGGCCGATGAACTTCCTCGGCAGCCAAGCGCTGCACTTTCTCTCTCCCATCATTGAATGCGCCATGAGCGGCACGGAACTGTCACAGGTTGCCCGCCTGCTGGAGCGACGCGATACCATTTCCCGCCTGATTGCGCTGATCGAAGCGAAGACCGCGCCTTCCCCTGGAGCGCCTGCCCGATGACGGCAGCCGTCCATTCTCCTGAGACGCCAAAGATCGATCGCCCGCTGAACGTCATCGTCGCGACCGACTGCGGCAGCACCACCACCAAAGCCATCCTGATCGAGAAGGTCGGAGAGGAGTATCGCCAGACCTATCGTGGCGAAGCTCCGACGACCGTCGAGGCGCCGTTCGAAGACGTCACGCGCGGCGTGCTGAATGCCATCGCCGAAATCGAAGAATTATCGGGCCGGACCATCCTGAACGGCGAGCGCATCATCACGCCCAATCAGACCGCGCAGGGCCATCCCGAGACAGGCGTGGATATCTACGTCTCGACGAGCAGCGCCGGGGGAGGCCTGCAAATGATGGTCACCGGCGTCGTGCAGAACATGACCGGTGAAAGCGCCCAACGCGCCGCGCTCGGCGCCGGAGCCATCGTCATCGACGTGCTGGCTTCCAACGACGGGAGGCTGCCCTATGAAAAAATCGAACGGATTCGTACCATGCGGCCCGACATGATCTTGATGTCCGGCGGGACCGACGGCGGCGCCGTCACCCACGTGGTGGAGATGGCGGAATATATCGCGGCCGCGGAGCCACGACCCCGTTTCGGAAGCACGTACCGGCTGCCGCTCGTGTATGCCGGAAACAAGGACGCGCAATCGCAAGTCAATACGATTCTCGGCGACAAGACCGCCCTGGAACTGGCCGACAACATCAGGCCGGTGCTGGAGCGGGAAAACCTCGCGCCGGCCCGTGACAAGATCCATGATCTCTTTCTCGAACATGTCATGCAACAGGCTCCGGGCTACAAAAAACTCATCGACATGGCCGGCGCGCCCATCATGCCGACCCCGGCCGCGGTCGGCGTCATCATGGAAAAGATCGCCAAACGGGAAGGCATCAACCTGATCGGGGTGGATATCGGCGGCGCCACCACGGACGTCTTCTCAGTCTTCAACGGTCTCTTCAACCGCACGGTGAGCGCCAACCTGGGCATGTCCTACAGCATTTCGAACGTTTTGTCGGAAGCGGGCCTCGACAACATCATGCGCTGGGTGCCTTTCACCATCGACGAGCAAACCCTGCGAAACCGGATCAAGAACAAGATGGTGCGACCCACGACGATTCCCCAATCGCTCGACGAACTTCAGATCGAACATGCCATTGCCCGCGAAGCCCTGCGGCTGGCGCTGATTCACCATAAATCCCTCGCGACCGGCCTGAAGGGCGTTCAGCAGGAGCGCACGATCTCCGATGTGTTCGAGCAACATGTCTCCGGCAAGACCCTGATCGATCTGGCGAAGCTGGATTTGATCGTCGGCAGCGGCGGCATCCTGTCGCATTCTCCGCGCCGCGTGCAATCCATGTTGATGATGGTGGATGCCTACGAACCCCTTGGCGTGACGACCCTGTCGGTCGACAGCATTTTTATGATGCCGCATCTCGGCGTACTCTCCACCGTCAACGAACAAGCGGCCGCGGACGTCTTCGTGCGCGATTGCATGGTCTATCTCGGCGCCTGCATCGCCCCGATGGGGCAGGGGAAGGAAGGGGAGCGCTGCGCGGATTACGAAGTGGCTTTCCCCGATGGACGCATTGAGAAGGGCGCGCTTGTGTTCGGTGATCTCAAGTTATTCGCGCTGACTCGCGAGCAGCAGGCCAGGGTGACGATGCAACCGGCGAAGCAGGTGGATCTCGGCAATGGTCCGGGACAGCCCTTCACGAGGACGGTGCAGGGAGGCGTCGTCGGTCTCATGCTGGATGGACGTGGTCGTCCCTTGCAGCTGCCGAGCGAACAGGAGGCCCGCGTCGCGGCGTTGACAAGATGGGATAGGGCGGTCGGGCTATACCCGACCGCGAGTTCTGAGTTCTGACTGATGAAAGCCAAACTGCACAGAACTCAGAGAACTTCTAAGTCAGACATGCCGACTCAGAACTCATAATTCAGATTTCCGAACTGCCTGTAGGGCGTTTTCAGCAATCGTTATGGCGCATTCATATACACCAGGTTTAACCGTCACCGAACGGACCACCGTCCTCCGCAGGCGTATCCTGCCTTTACCCGGAACGGTGCTGGTGAAGGTTGGTGACGTGGTGCATGCCGATACGGCTGTCGCCCGCGCCGAATTGCCGGGCAAGGTCATCCCGCTGAATCTCGCCAATCAGTTGGGGATCGCGCCGGATGAGATCAACGACTATCTCGTGAAGAAGGAACAGGACCAGATCCAACAAGACGACGTGCTGGCGGAAAACAAACCCTTCATCAAGTGGTTCAAGACAGAAATCCGGTCGCCGATCACCGGAACGGTGGAATCGATCTCCACCATCACCGGACAAATTTTATTGCGGGAGCCGCCGCGAGTGCTCGAACTGCGTGGCTACATCGATGGAACGATCGCAGAAGTCCATTCCAGGCAGGGCGTCACGGTGGAATCAACCTGCAGCCTGGTGCAGGGCATTTTCGGAATCGGCGGGGAAACCAGCGGCGAGCTCGTCATGGGCGTGACGGCGCCGGATCAGCCGCTGACTCCTCAACAGCTCACCCCATCCATGAAGGGGAAAATCGTGGTGGGTGGCGCGTTTCTCTCCGCCGTCACCATGGCGCGGGCCAAGGAGATTGGGGTGATCGGCTTGGTGGTCGGCGGCATCCACGACAAGGATCTGCGAGCGCTCCTGGGTTACGATTTGGGCGTCGCCATCACCGGGTCGGAACAGGTCGGCTTTACGTTGATTCTCACGGAAGGATTCGGCACGATCCCGATGGCTCCCAAGACCTTTGCGTTGCTATCCGCCCATGCCGGCCGCAAGGCGTCCATTTCAGGCGCCACGCAAATCCGCGCCGGAGTCATTCGACCGGAAATCATCATTCCACAGGCAACCGGCGCCACCGGAACAGGCGCGAGTCAGGTGGAGCGGGAAGGCATTCAGATCGGCGATCCCGTGCGGATCATCAGAGATCCGCTGTTCGGCAAGATCGGCGCGGTCTCCGGCTTGCCTTCCGAACTCAGGATGATTCCGACGGAGAGTGAAGTCCGGGTCCTTGAAGTGCGGTTTCCAGACGGAAAAACCACCGTAGTTCCCCGCGCCAACATCGAAGTGATCGAAGGGTCGTAAGCCGCGTGATAGATCAGAAATCAGTGAAGAACGCTGGTTCACGCGCGCTGGCTCAACGGCCGCTTCTCACTCGCCTTCCGAAGTACCGCTTCGGCCTCTTGCCGCTTGCCGCCTGTCTGGTCCTGCTCGCTCCACCGATCCTCCGGGCGCAGGACTCGCTTACCGCACCGCGCCAGCTACAAGTGATCGATACGCCGAGCGATGGGGGAGGCAGCCTCACCGTTCTGTGGGCGCCAGAGGCAAACGAGAGTACCGCCGGCAAGTATCAGGTTCTGCTTCACGAAGGCGAGCCGCCTCAAGACCCGGCTGCATGGAAAGTCCTCGCGGAATTTCCCGCCGACAGCCATTATGTGCGCGAGGCAAAATCGGCTTGGTGGACGAGGCCGGGACAGCCCGGCGACCATCTGTTCATCATCAAGAATGGGAAAGGTATCGAACTGAAGCCGGGCCAGTCCTATGCCGTCACCGTGGCGGCCGTGAACGGCCAGAAGCGATCCATCGCTCCCCCTGTTCTGGCTGCGCCGGAACCGAATTGGATGAACTGGAATCAAGTCAACAATCTGGTCCTGGCGCTGATGTTCGGCGCGGTGGTCTTTTATGCCATCAATCTGGCGAAGCGAAAAGAGATGTTCCTGCGGCGCATTCCCGGTCTGGATGCGGTCGATGAAGCGATCGGGCGCGCCACGGAGCTGGGCAAACCGGTGCTCTACATGACGGGAGCGCACGACATGAACGATCCCGCGACCATTGCCGCGGCGATCATTTTAGGCCGCGTGGCCAAGAAAGCCGCCTCCTACGAAACGGAACTGCTGGTGCCGCACCGCGAACCGATTACCATGGCCGTCTGTCAGGAGATTACCAAACAGGCTTACCTGGAGGCGGGCAAACCGGATCTGTTCAAAACTGACGCGAACTTTTTCATTACCAGCGACCAATTCAGCTATACCGCGGCCGTGGACGGCATCATGCTCCGGAGAAAACCCGCGGCGAATTTTTTCATGGGTTCGTACTTTGCGGAATCGCTCCTGCTGACCGAAACCGGCGCCAGCACAGGAGCTATCCAAATCGCCGGGACCGACTCCGACCATCAATTGCCGTTCTTCGTCACCACCTGCGATTACACCCTGATCGGCGAAGAGCTGTATGCAGCCAGCGCCTACCTGTCGAAAGAGCCGATCCAGGTCGGCACCCTGCGCGGGCAGGACTTAGGCAAGGCCTTCATCCTCGGCGTGATCGGGCTCGGGACCATGCTGGCCACGATCGCGGTGGTCACCGGGGCCTCCTGGCCTCAACTCATCCTCGACCTCTTCAAGGACCTGAAATGATTTTTTTCCGCCGGCAGCTGCCGCTGCTCATCACCATGGTGACGGGACTGGTCATGGCCGCGCAGTATTACGTGCCGCATCCGGCTTCCGAGCAGTTGCTCACCTCCGTCACCAAATGGCTTCAGATCATCGGAGGATTCGCGCTCGTGCTGGGCATCACCAGCCTGTTCCATGTGCATGCCGCGAAAATCAGACGGAAGGAAGCCGGGTGGGGCTATAGCCTGGTGCTCTATGGCGGCATGCTGGGCACCGTCATCGTGGGGCTCTGGAACCACGGAAAAGAAAGCATCGACGGCCTGCCGACCTCGTTCGGGTGGGTCTATTCCTATGCCATCGTTCCGCTGCAAGGCACCATGTTCGCCATCCTGGCCTTCTTCATCGCCTCGGCCGCCTACCGGTCGTTTCGCGCGCGCAGCCGGGAGGCCGCCGTACTATTGATTGCAGCCGTGATCGTGATGATGGGCCGGGTCCCGCTGGGTGAATACATCCTTCCGATCAGCGGAGACCTGTCGAGTTGGATCTTGAATGTATTGAACGCTTCCGTCCGCCGGGCCATTTTGATCGGAGTCAGCCTCGGCGCCGTGGCGCTGTCGTTCAAGATCATCTTCGGCGTGGAACGATCGTATCTGGGCGGAGGGAAAGAGTAAGTGAACAGTACAAAGACAAAAGTAAAACGTTTCAGATAGAGCAACGAGAATCATGACAATACTTTTACCCTTTCACTTTTGCCTTTTGACTTGCGAGGCTTCCTCGTGAGCTTCGCCGAACGCATGTTGCGAATCGACCGGCGGATCATCTTTCTGTTGATCGGGCTCTGCACGCTCATTCCGCTGCTGTTCCCCGTGGGACTGCCGGTCAAGATTTCCTCGGAAGTGCGGGGTGTCCACGACTACATCGAAGGGCTGCCTGAGGGATCCGTGTTCTTATTGTCGTTGGATTTCGATCCAGCCTCGAAGCCTGAGCTCTACCCTCAAGCCCTCGCCATCCTGCGCCATGCCTTCAACAAGAATCTGCGGGTCGTCGCCATGACGCTCTGGGTCTCCGGGACGGGATTGGCGGATCAAATCCTGTCGCAAACCGCCAGGGACGCGGGGAAGGAGAATGGGAAGGATTACGTCTTCTTGGGCTGGAGTCCGGGTGGCAGCGCGGTGATTTTGAATATGGGGCAAGACCTCTACAATACGTTCCCCGCCGACTATGGCGGCAAACCGACCAAAAGCCTTCCCGTCCTGGCAGGAGTGCAGAACCTGCGAGATGTGACCTATGCCGTGAGTTTGGCCGCCGGCAATCCCGGGGTCGAAGCCTGGTACGTCTTCGGCAAGGACAAATATAAGTTTGAACTCGGCGGCGGCTGCACCGGCGTCATGGCGCCTGGGCTCTATCCGCTGTTGCGGAGCGGGCAAATCAACGGATTGATCGGCGGGCTGCGCGGAGCCGCGGAGTACGAAACCCTCATCGGTCAAAAGGGGAAAGCCGTGGCTGGAATGGATGCGCAATCGGCCACGCACTTGGCCATCATCGCGCTCGTCGCCATTTGCAACATCTTCTATTTTACGATGCGGCGGCAACAGCGCCGGCAGGAACGGATAGGATCGTAGCGTACGATGGATCTCCCTTTCGAAGCGATAGTCGGAGCCTGGGTGGCGACAGGGCTGACCCTGTTCATCCTGACGTTTCTCTATGAGGACAATCCGCTGTTCAAGCTCGCGGAACATCTCTACGTCGGGGTGTCGCTCGGATATGCGATCGTCAAGACGTACGACAGCGTCATCGTGACACTGATCGTTCGCCCGATCATCGACAAGGGGGAATGGTCGCTCCTGATCCCTGTCGCCATCGGCACGCTCATGCTGACCCGGTATGTTCCCAAAGCGGCTTGGATGTCCCGCTATGCCTTTGCGTTCATCGTCGGGGTCGGCGCGGGCCTTGCGATTCCCCGCACGATTTCTTCGTTCATCCTCAAGCAGATCGAAGATACCGTTCGACCTCTGTTGTCCATCGTGCCAGGCGACGGCGTCACCTTTACCTATTCACTCCTGAATCCCGCCAGTAATTTGAACGGCATCATCATTCTGATCGGCGTGGTCTCGGTGTTGTTTTATTTCTTCTTCTCAGTGGAACATTCAGGGCCCGGGAAAATGATCGCGCGCGCCGGCATTCTATTCTTGATGGTTTCCTTCGGGGCGGCCTTCGGCTATACCGTCATGGCCCGCATGTCTCTTCTGATCGGCCGGCTGACGGACCTGATCGAATTCTCCGATGCCTCCTACGGACGACCCACCCTCTGGCTCCTGTTGCTGACGATCGCCACCCTGATTCTCTTGAGCCGGCGAGGCAAGGCGCAACCGCCGGAACGGTAGTCCAGCCACAGAGCGCTGGAATGGAAACCGTTTGCGGCAATTCCTTCGGGATGTTCAAAAAGTCGTCCAGCAAGGCCGCAGCGAATGAAGAGCTGAGGCGTACCCTCTGCTGTACGTTGAAGCTCTGAATGACGCGAGAACGAAGCGGGTCGGCTTTTTCAACATCCCGACGCCCTGTTGCGCCTGAGAAGTATGCTCCGTTACAATGCCTTTCATTATGGAAAAGACTTCGACCCTCGCACCGAAAGATCCCGCGCAATATCCGCTGCTGCGAAATCTACAGTTCTCACCCTTGAAAGAAGGGGAGGAGCAGTACGTCGTCCTCTGGGATCCGACCGGGTTGAGCAAGGAACGACTGGTCCTGCCGTTGAACTACTTTTTCATCGTGCAGCATCTGGACGGGGAACATACCCTTCAGGACATCGGCGCGATTTATCTGAAACGGTTCGGCGAATTCCTTCTGCCGAACAAAGTTGAGCAGCTGCTGGCCGATCTGGACGCGAAATTATTCCTGGAAGGAGAGCGGACCGAACGGGCCAAACAGCAGGCGCTGGAGGCCTATCGCCAAGCCCCCTGCCGCCTTGCGACATTTGCCGGCCGCAGCTATGAGGCCGACGCCGCCAAGCTTCGCGCCCAAATCAAGGGCTTCTTCACTTCAAAGGATGGACCGGAAATCAAGGCCTCAGAACAGGCTGGTAAACCGATCAAGGGCCTTGTCGCCCCTGCGTACGAGCTCAAACATGCAGGGCCGGTCTATGCCTGGGCTTACAAAGAACTGCAAGAGGCGCAGCAGCCTGACCTGTATGTGCTCATCGGCACCGCCCATTCAGGGCTCGAGCACCTCCTGGCCGTGACGGACAAGGATTTTGAGACGCCGCTGGGACTCGTCAAGGTGGAGCGAAGCATCACGGATCGCTTGCGCGCGCAGATCCCTGCCGCCTTCACCGACGAGCTCGCGCATCAGAATGAACATGCGCTGGAATTTCAGCTGCCTTTCCTCCAGGAGAGCCTCGGCAAGGACAGGCCTTTTACAATTGTCCCAATCCTGACGTCGTTTTCCGCGGACAGTCTGCGTGATCCGCTCGTGCGTGCGCAGGTCGAGACGTTTCTTCAGACGTTGAAAGAGGCCTTGCTGGCCTCCGGGACGCAGTACTGCGTCGTGGTCGGAGCGGAACTGGCCCATATCGGCATGCGGTACGGCGATTCGGCTCCACCGACGGATTTCTCCTTCCACCGCTGCATGCAGATCGATCTCGAGATGCTCAAGCATGTCGAGAACCGGGAGCCGGAAGAATTCGCCACGTTCATCCAGAAAGAAAACGATCAGCGCCGGATCTCCGGCTTTTCACCGATCTACTCGCTTTTACGGTTGATCCAAGCGGAAACGGGACAGGTCTTGCGCTATGACCGCGGCATCACCGATCAGTATAATTCCACCGTCACGTATGCCAGCATGGCCTTCTTCTAGGCAGGCTGCTGAAACAGGTCCCCAACTTCGTTCTCCCCTCGAAAACATCCTCAACGTAGCTAAAGGCTACACCTCCGGTGTTTTCCTCGGCTGCGGCCTCGTTGGATGGCCTGTTTGAGCAGCCTGCCCCTAGTCAACAGGATGGCACGCGTCCGAGGAGAGGCAGGGGAGAGCGGCGGATTGTCGTGTTCAGCAAGCGATCCGCCGGTAAAGAATTCGATCCAGCCTCGGGAGTCCAGCACAATCTTCACAGGCGATTCTTCTTTTCACGGATCCCTAGCTTCGACATCCCCTTAAGCGCTCCCTTCAGCGATTTGAGCGGCACTTCAGGCACCAGGGTAATAATCCCGCCCTTCTCCATGACTTGCAAACGCTGCTGGGGGCACAAGCGAAGCTTTTCTCGCATTTCCTTTGGGATCACGATTTGAAACTTTGGTGAAATCGTAGTCATGGACATGTCAAGGCTCCTCACCAAACAATGATCGATCATAATATTGTCATACGAGACAACAGCCAGGCGTAGGCAACCTGCGTATCACGCCTAAACGGCCATCGGGGCACGGAATAGGACCACGGACTATCGAATAGCGCGGCAAAGCCACAGCAGCGATCAATGGCGCGCGGCACTCGCCATAGCGCTAGGACTTTGACGATCGTCGGGTGCTGCATCAAGTGTCCCGCTAGAACCATCTGGATTGATCCAGAAGTGGTTGTTCGCCAGTGACTGTCCGGCTTGTGTCTCACCTACTGTTCCATAAACTCCATCCGGATTGACCCAGCGGCGATCCTTTCCCGAATGTCCGACAGTGGCAATGTCCGCAGCGAGACCGCGTGATCCATCGGGGTTTACCCAGTAGACCGTATGAAGCATGGGCGGCGCTGCGGCGTCCGGCCCTGGAGAGGATAAATTCGCGAAAATGATCCAAGGCAAGGAAATCCCTATGGCAACTAGAAGAAGCTGTTTCACGATGGCACCTCCTGTCATTCCGATGTGAGATTCCGCACCAACATCACACAGCGGCACAATGAATCGTCAGGCTGTCTCACTCACCATGTTTTTCTTCATGATTGATCCGGCCCGGGCGATGCACATGTTTCATAACCGATTTGAGAGGAAGCGGTTGCCCGGCCCAACCGGTTCTTGAAGCAAACCCTTGACCATAGAGGTCATAGAGCTGAAAGAACTGATAGCTTTTGCAGTCGGTCAGAACTTCCTTGATCTCGCTCAAATAGCGGTCAAATGTATATTCAAAGAGCACACCTTGGCCTCCGACCACGGTGACGATCCGATCCTCACGATCGATCATGCTCTCCTGGTGAAAGACATACCTGTAATATGGGCTTTCAGATCCCCCCACATGGTGGAGGAATTGCTTCCACGTGGGCGCGGTCGCCATCGACAGCCGTTCCGCAATGTTCACTCCCTGGATGGGTCCGAACCCTCCGAAGAAATCCTGAAACATACTGTCCATCCAATGATGCTCTTCGGCCACATGATAGATGGCGTGATCGAACGGCATGACCGTATGCATCTCCCAACGTGATCCCGGAGCCCAATGAAAGATGACGCCGTCCGTCGGCCCCGGCCATTCTGTCCCTCCAACCTCTTCCACCTGATGCTCGATGATCTTGTTCGCCCAGACCCAATACAGAAAATCGAGGAACCGTGGATCCTGGCTATTCAAGGAAAGAGACTCGTTCGTCAATGGACTGTTCCGGTTATAGCTGGTTCGAATCGACTCACAGCGCGCCTCCCATTGTGAATTGGACCAGGCAGCGTCACTCAAGGGAAACGCCATCACATCATGAGCAATCGGCAGGGACCATAACAGGAGACAAGCTAACCCCGCGACAGACATTCGGCCGGACATTGACTCGTGAAGCATCTGACTCTCCTCTCGTCATCGTTGGTTTCTAACGCCACACAACGTTTCGATGCCGTCGGATTCCGCCGCTGCGTAACAGGTATTAGTATTGACGGTCTGGCAGAGTCGGGTTGCAACGCGTGTGCCTGGGCGGGCTTCTCATGGTGAGAGGAGAAGCATCAACATTTCTGTGCCGATCAATGCTGAGGTTGGATTAAGAGAAGGTATGGCTGAACTCTATCCTCGCCGGTTCAGGGCAAACACATCCCCGTATCACATTACATACAAGGTGTATCTCTACCGATAACATCCGGAAGGTTGCCGCGATGGTGTTGACGATATCACCCGGGATAGAGGCGCTCCGGCATTCGGACAGTGTGATACACCCGTCCCTTACGGGGCGCCGCCGGGAGGATCGGTATAGCGGGATGGTTTTGTGAAGCGGTCCCAGGCGGTGACTCGCCCTTCTTCAAAGTACACACGAAAGTGGGCTGTGACGCAGGCATCCCTGCCGATTGGAGGATACAGCCACACCTGTAGAGGCCTCCCTTCATCCTCGATCTCAGTCTTACAGACTGGAGATCCGAGCGCCAGATACACCTGCTCCTGATCCATGCCTCGAAGAATATTCCCTCGGTCGATTGCCCGCCGCACTCCCTCGGGGTAAGACGGATACTGCTCCTTCATCAGCCGGCGGTGCTCCAAGTCGCATCCCACAAGAACCGTGGCAAGGACGAACAGACTGGTGAGAAGTGTCATGTGTGCCGACAATACAAGCTTTCCCTTCCTTCGGGTCAGTATCAACGCGGATGGCATCCTGTTTGAGCAAACGCCTCTTCTTGAACAATCCCGGCTTTCTGACAGCTCTCCGAAAATCATGGCCGCTATAGCCACAGCTACGGAACAATCTTAAAGGCTCGGCTCCGGCAGTGATCGGCAGAACAATTCGACCGTTTTCTGAAACAGAAAGAGAGCCGTGTCTTGAGGCGAGGCGCCGATAGCGTCAGCAGCGGCTTGCTCGATGGCCGACTTGGGAATCTGAAACCGGTGAACCACAAAGAGGGCGTCATCCAGATCAAGCTCAATGCCCCGGCGGAGTTTGGCGATCACGAAATCCAACGGCGTCAAGAGGCGGATGCGCAGATTCGGATTGGAGACAAGCTCTGTGGCGCGCTCTCTGTACCCCGGAGGCATAGCCACGATGGACCACCCGGAAATATCCTGAGTGAGATCGGCAGGCACACCTTCACCCGTCAGAAACGTGAGAAGCGGCTGGAGCGGGCCGGCTAGCTCGCCCTCCACGTCATTCGTAAGACGCTCACGAAAACCATAACATTGCAGCGCGAGGGCGCCGACGAGCAGCAGGTCAATCGGTTGACCTGTTGTCTTGACGAACTGCTCCAACAGAACAATGAGGCGGTCAGCGGTGATGGTAGGCAAATTGGAGAGCCTCGGCAAAGGTCCGATAGTCTCGGAAATCGATTGGGCCTGAATCAGCCGGGAGCGGGATACGATCGAACAAGAAGGTGATCAGGCGACGATAGTGCGTATACCAGCGGCAGGCATTCCGATACACAGCCTCAAAGTCAGGGTCTTTCCGCCAGATCGACCAGTCAGGTTGATCGTTAACCAGGATTTCGAGCCAGAGAATACGACGCCCGCGATGGGTGCGAAGGGCTTCTACGATGGAGTCGGTGTCGAGATAAGCAGGAAGCAGTTTGTAGGATGGCGTCGACGACTGCGGAAAGGCCCTCATGCCGCGAAGTCTAGCACAATACCGTTCTCAGGAGAATCGCCCGGCAGTCTCACCTCTGCCTATTCCTTGATCGTTATCTTCATGACAATCGGTTCCAACGGGTTGTCGCGTTCGTCGCGCGGCACCTTCGCAATCATGTCGATGATTTCGATGCCGCGAATAATTTCTCCAAAGATGGAATAGCGGCGATCGAGCCCGCTATTGTCATTGAGGCTGATAAAAAACTGCGACCCGTTGTCGTTGAAGTCTCGCGTGCTGCTGCCGTCGCGCGGCATCTTCGCCATGGAAATCGCCCCGCGCTTATGGGGACGGTCGTTGGGTTCCGGATTGAGAAAGAAACCGGGGCCACCGGATCCGTGCAACTCGCGGTCCGGAGTCTTGCTCAAGGGATCGCCGCCCTGGATGATGAAGCCAGGCACGATGCGATGGAACGTGGTGTCGTCGTAGAAACCCATCTTGGCCAGATTGATGAAATTTTCCACATGGCGGGGAGCATCGTCAGGGTAAAAACGAATTTTCATCTCCCCGAACTTGGTGATGATGGTGGCACGCGGGTCTTTTTTCTGAAATTGCATAGTCATGGCGACGAATCTAACAGGCGGAGGATTGTTACGGCAAGGGCCGGCAAGACGATCATCCTCATGCACAGCTGAGCCACGCTACTATGTATTGGGACAACCCGACGCAGGCCGACGACTCTTTTTCGTCTTTACCATCGGCAAGAGACATGAAGTGCGAAGGAACGGAGGACGACCATGAGCAAGTTGAAAAAAGCCCGACGTTCAAGAATGAGGCACAGGGAGCGACTTTCTGGGCGTCGCATGACTCGACGGCGTCTATCGATTATTCGAACAGCAAAAGGATGGTCTTTCCACGGCTCAAAGCGTCGACGGAGACAATTTCACTCCGGCTGCCCAAATCTCTTCTGGACCAACTCAAGACGTTGGCCAACAAGCGCGATGGTCCCTATCAGACGCCACTCAAACTCTTTGTGCTCGAACGAGTGCGGCGGAGTTGCATCCCAAGACTCCCAAAGCTTCGTAAGGGAAACGTACAATCCGGACAACCCCTTATTTGATCGGCAAATAGAGTACTCCTGGCCCATCCTCCGCGACGAC
>JAJFBJ010000186.1 GCA_020697375.1 Nitrospira sp.
CCTGTGGCTAAAGTGTGGCAGAACTATCGTGTCCGAACGTGTTTGACCGGCGTTTCACCTGCCTTTGATTCATCTGCAAGTGCTTAAGATTCAACCGATGAGAACAGATCACGCCCTATAGTCTCCTGGTCTGGAGTGTTTTCAAATCTCGCAGCCTCACCTTCAGCCTTTGCTACCACGCTGCTACCAGGATAGGACGACTCAGCCCCATCTGGACCCATGTCAGGAGCATCCTGGCTTGTTGTTTCTTGTGGGTTTAGGTTGTCTGAGGTTGGAGTTCGTGAAATTCGTAAACCGCAGGTCAAAGATCAAAGCGGTCAGCGAGCGGCTGTCCTATATCGGATATACGAACTGTAACTCGTTGTAAACGCTTGTCACTCATCGGACGGTTTAGTTGAATCATCGGATTGATTTTTTTCACTATTGGTAGTGCTTTTAACGCGAGGGCCTTTAGGCCTTTTGATGTTGTAGCCTATTGGCCGACCGGCTAACACCTGCGAGCCGCACCGCTCGCGCCAGCTTTACTGTCACTGCCGTTGCTTAATCCTCTTCGGCACGCCGGCGACGGCCTTCTCCTCTTTCCTCCTTCCGTTAGCGCTCTCCTCTTCCCATGAGAGCCAACTTCATTTTGACAAAGGAGAGGAACAAGATGGCTACCAACGAAAACCCACTCACACGCTGCGCTGCGGCAATATCGCAGCTACGGTCTGGCAAAATTCCAGCGAGAAGGGTCCATTCTTCGCAACGACCTTTTCTCGGCCATTCAAAGACCAGTCTGGCGCAGCGTAACGGCACCACATTCGGTCTCAATGAGCTTGAGGCGTTGCATACCGCTGCACATGAAGCAAAAGGGTGAATAGCCGCTCATGTCTTGAAGCGCTGAACCGCTTCAACGGGAAGCCTTCGCCGCACTAACAAACCACAAGATCGTTCTTTAAGAAGGGGGCCTCGTATTGCCGAGGACATCATCCTAATTGGCTCGTTAATGGCAGCTATGGCTGTCGCAATGTGACTCGCTTGTAAGGCAAGATGTTTTCAAACGAAGGGGGCTTTGCAAACTTGGTCACAGTTCCGGTAGCAGTTAGGCATGGTGCTCAAACGACAATACGTCGAACATTCACGGGTCATTTCGCTCCCAGAGTCCTGGTATCTCCAATTGTATTCTCTGCTTTTTTCGGGTGAATTACCGGTATTTCAAGAGTGGCCGTCGTTCCATTTCCCGGTGACGACCGAATGTCTAACTTTCCACCCAAACCCCTCATACGTTCGCGGATGCTAAAGAGTCCAAATTGAGATGAAAGAGAACCTGTCGGATCGTTCTGCGCGCTGGTGGCGACAAAAGCCAGATCAAAACCCACGCCTTTATCTTGGACATGAATCCGGAGTTTTCCCTCGCCTTGTTCAATAGAAACCCAGGCTTCATGAGATCCCGAGTGCTTAGACGAGTTGATGAGAAGTTCCCGCACAGATTGAAACAGGAGGATTTTCTGGTCTTCAGGCAGCTCCAGGTGAAATGTTTCAGGAATAGAGACACAAACCCGCATGCCATATTTTTGCATATACTCGCCTAACCATTTAAGCGCTTCCGCCAAACCCTGTTCTCGGAGCACAGGAGGACTCAGCTCTGCCACTAAGGTGCGGGTATAGGCAAGAGCCACGGAGAAGATTTCCCCCAACTGTTTCATCAGATCGCTCGAGCCGGACGACTGTTTAGCCTGTGCGATCTTTAATTTGCCCAATACAAGCACCTGTTGGAGATGATCGTGAAGTTCTTCCGCTAGCTTCTTCCGTTCTCGCTGCTCAGCAAGATTGAGTTCCGTCGCGAGCGCGCGCAAACGCTCTTGTGACTGAACTAACTCGACGGTTTTGCTATTCACCGCCTGCTCCAGCTCGACGTTCCATCGCTGGACACGCTCTTGCGCCTCCAGGAGATCATGGATATCTGGACTGCTACCGACATGGCCCAGAAATTGTCCGTCCTCAGAGAAGCGTGGTGCGCCATATGACGCGATCCAACGCCATTGGCCGTCGGCTCGCTTGAGGCGGCATCGAGCGTAAAATGGCTGCTTGCTCTGAATGCATCGTAGAAACTCGCCGACATACTGTTCCCGATCGTCGGGGTGCACGACCATGTGCCAACGACGTTCGCGCACGTCGTCATCGGTCACTCCACAGAAATCCCTGTAGGCCTGATTAATAAATTCGACTCCCCCCGTCGCATCCGTCACCCAGATAATAACGGGCGACACATCCGCCATAGTGCGGAACCGTGCTTCGCTTTCGCGAATCCGCTCACGCACGTGCACATGCGTCGAAATATCGCGGAAATAGCAAACGAGTCCATGGCGGCCATCCGGCAATGTGATGCGGTCCAAACGCCATTCGTAATATTCCGTCACCCCACGGTCGATGCGAAACTCGGCACGCTCCGGCGTCATGTAGGGTTCGCCCGTGTCGAGGGTGTACCGGAAGATGCGGACCATCTCGTCGGCATAAGATTTCTCCCAGAGGAGATGGATCACTTCGTCAAAGTCCCGGCCGATGAGATCGGGAATGTCGCCGAACACAGGGCGTGCAACCGGATTGACCTGGGCGATGCGAAAGTCTGCATCGACGAGATAGACACCCAACGGCGCTTGATTCAGGAGAGTCTCGAATTGGTCCGCCCGGTTGCGCAGCGCCGCGTCAATGCGCTTTTGCACCGTGATGTCATGGAACGCTCCAAAGGCAGCGACGAGTTCACCGCGAGTATCGAACTCCAACTGAGCTTGCTGGCGCGCCCACCTGATTTCGCCAGCAACCACGAATCGGTGCTCAATGTCGTACGGTTCGCCCCCCAGTGCCGCCTTCCACTTCCGTTCCACGTAGTCTCTGTCGTCCGGGTGAACAATAGCGAGAAACGACTCATAGGTCAGGGGCGTCCCGATTGGAATACCAGCAATACGATAGCTTTCATCAGACCAAGTCAGTGCGTTGTGCAACACGTTTAGGCGCCAACTTCCCACGTGTGCGAGAGCTTGAGCGCCATTGAGGTCTTGTTGGCTTTCGCGCAAAGCAGCGTCGGCTTGCTTGCGTTGAGAAATGTCCCGCAGAATGCCAGTGAAAAATCGCCTGCCGGGTAACTGCGTTTCACTTATGGATAGCTCAATCGGAAACAATGAGCCGTCCTTCCGCCGGCCCGTCACTTCCCGGCCGATCCCTATAATTTTCCGTTCGCCTGTCTCTCGGTATCGCTGCAAGTAACCATCATGTCGATGGTGATCAGGCGTCGGCATGAGAATCTTGACATTTTGGCCGATGAGCTCTTCCTTAGGATATTGGAAGATCCGCTCAACGGCAGGGTTTATGGATTCCATCGTTCCGGACTCATCAATGGTGATGATGCCATCAACAGCGGTTTCAACGATGGCCCTCAAGCGCTCTTGGCTTTCTTGCAAGGCGACGGAGGCATCGCGCAGTGCCGTAATATCCGTGTTCGTGCCGAACCAACGGATAATGTTTCCTTGCGTATCATGGATCGGAATAGCGCGGGTCAGAAACCAGCGATACTGCCCATCAGCCCCGCGAAGTGGGAAGGTTTCATCCCACGGCTCCCCGGCCGCAAAGGCATGCCGCCAACTCGAAACCACTCGCTCCTCGTGGTCGGGATGATGAACTTTTCGCCATCCCCAACCGCGCATTTCATCAAAGGTGGTTCCCGTGTATTCGTACCAGCGACGATTAAACCAAACCGCGTCGCCGGATTGATCTATCATCCAAGCAAACTGCGACATATGATCGCCCAAGGTCCTGAACCGTTCTTCACTCTCGCGCAAGGCTTCCTCGGCTCGTTTGCGTGCCGCAATTTCATCCATCAAGGCTTCTTCCCGTGCCAACAACAGACTGGCTTCGGCTTCCGCTTGATGGCGACCGCGTAGGACTACCTCAGCACCCGCGATCATCATACCGCTGAGCAAGAAGAACAGTATGAGAGCAGCGGCATGTTCTGAATTGGCAATTGGGTCTATGAAGATCAGCACGGCAAGGACTTCCGAAGCCACACTGGCGAATAATCCACACTTCCATCCGCCAACAATCGTGCTGAAAATTATAGCTGGGTAATAGGTAATGAACGCGTAGCCAGATCCTACGAGCGGCGTGAAAAGCAGACGGAGTAGTGTAGCGACCGCTAGGATAGTTAGTGTGAGAAGAGTGGGATTGAGATTCGTACAGGTCCGTACAACTCGAGAACCACGCACGCCCACGGCAGGCATCGGTGAGATCTGTTCCTATCGTTAAGGGCCTTTACAGTACGCCGATACTCAATATAAGTAAAGGACAGAGTATAGCGCCTGCTGGACTGTCGGACCGCAACACATAACCCCCCGGTTAATGCTCTACGCATTTCGAATTAACCGTTTAACCGCAGGTCCCATGCGACGCAGAGCAGCAGCTAAACTTTATGAGCTTGATATGCTCTTGCCTTGTTTCTTCTCAGCTGACCGCACAGCTTCCCAGGCCATGGCTACTGCCGCATGTCTATTTTCGACGCCTAATGTCTGATACAAGTGCCCCAAGTGTTTCGAAACTGTTCGGGGGCTGATGACCCGACATCGACACAAGAAAAGAGCTCGCCTGCGCCTGAGAATCGGGATAATCCCTAACTATTAGCACCACTGTCGCATTCGACACCAAGATGACTCCTGGCTTCCACTCCAGTGAGTCCTGAAGGGCTGCGTCAGGAATAAGTCATCAACAAGCCCGATTGTGGAGATATAAAGGTAGTCGACCTGTTTGAACGGATTTTAGAACTCCTCAAGTCCACACTCAACACGGAGGACCGATCATCATCAGAGGCTTACGCGAAGGACCAGCGCCTAGACCGCTTGCGCACTAAGCAATAGCAGTTCACCTTTCATATTTGGATGGATCGAACAACGAAACGTGTGCTGTCCCGGTCGTTCCATATTGAAGCGAATAGTCGCATC
>JAJFBJ010000057.1 GCA_020697375.1 Nitrospira sp.
GGCCGTGCCGGCCGCGAGGAAGAAGCCGACGCCGATGCCCGCGACACCGCCCATCATCGTAAGGGCATAGAGCGGGATGCGGGGTAAGCCGGCCGTTTCAACGTCATGTAAGGGCAGCCCCGAGATGACCTCGATCCTGTCCGGCGACACTCCTGTTTGGCGCAGCTTCTCCATGAGCGGCTTGACCGACGCCGAGCGCTCGAAGAGAGCGACGAGAGTCTTCCGGCTATTCGTGGCGGCCGCCATGCATCAATCCTTCTTTTTCCTCCCACACGGATATGATCGGCACGAACTTGACGGCAAGGACATAGAGTAGAACGGCGAGCGCCAGAGACCCGACGATGATGGTGAGTTCGATCCAGGAAGGAAAATAGGCGCCCCAATTGAACGGCAGCCGGGGATAGGACAGGGGCGGAATCATGAGTAACACTCGCTCGATGTACATGCCGACATTGATCAGGACTCCGATGAGCATGACGCCCAGGGGCCAATGGCGGAAGGCCGGGATGGTCAGCGTGACGAGCGGGATGACATAAATACAGCCCACCATGAACCAGAACGGGACCGCGAACGACCCGCTCAACAGCGAATCGACTACCCACATATGGTCCGGGATGTTGCCGTACCACACGGTGAGCAGTTCGGCGAAATACAGATAGGCCAGTCCGAGGGTCGTGACGAGCAGGAGCTTGCTCATCTTGTCGAAATGTTCAGGGGTGATATAGTCCTCGAGGTGGTAAATCCTGCGCAAGACATACATGCCGACGGCCACCAGGCCCACGCCTGAGTGCACCGCTCCCACCACGAAATAGGGCGCAAAGATCGTCGAATGCCAGGCCGGGACGAGCGACACACCGAAATCCCATCCCACGATCGAATGGACCGACACCATGACCATCACGATCAGCGGCGTAATGATCCGCAAGGCGGTCTCCAATGCCGCCCATTGGCGCTGCGTCCCCTGCCATCCCAATGACATCGCCCGATAGAGCGGTTTTCGCCAGCCCCCGATCCGGTCGCGCATCAGCGCAAAATCAGGAATGAGCGGCAGGTAGAGGTAGATGGTACTGGCAGTGGCGTAGGTGAACACCGCCATCGCATCCCACATGAGGGGCGAGCGGAAATTCGGCCAGATCTCACGTTGGTTGGGATAGGGAATCAGGTAATACCAGCGCCAGACGCGCCCCAGATGATAAAAAACGAACAGTGTGGCAATCATCAGCGAGATGAAGGTCATCAGCTCCGCAATCCTGGTCACCGGCCGCCGCCATTCCGCCTTGGTCAGGCGGAGCACTCCCGAGATGAACGTGCCCGAATGGCTCGCTCCGACCCAAAAGATGAATGAGGCGATGTAGACTCCCCAAAACACGGGTGGATGGAGATTGGTCTGTCCGATGCCGGTCCGGAATTGATAGGACCAGGCTCCTGCGCCGGCAGCCACCAGACACAGCAGCGCGCCGACCAGGAGGAAATAGCTCCAATGGGTCGAGAGCAGGGGCGCCAAAAGATCGCGGTTGATCTTCGGTATCTGCGGTGGGTCAGCCGGCGGCGGTTTCGTCATGGCAACCGCTTCAGATACGTAATGGCCGGCTTCGTGCCCAGGTCTTCGAGGAGATGGAACCCCCGGTCACTGGTAGCCAGCTTCGCGACCCGGCTGGTCGGATCGTTGCGATCTCCGAAGACCAGCGCGGATGTCGGGCAGGATTGCACGCAGGCAGGCGTCACCTCGCCGTCACGCACGCGCCGGCCTTCCTTTTCGGCTTGCTCCTTGCCTTGCCTGATGCGCTGAACGCAGAACGTGCATTTTTCCATGATCCCGTTCTGGCGGACCGTGACGTCCGGATTCAGCTGTTCATCGAGAGGCGCGTCCCAATGGGGATCGAACCAGTTGAATTGCCTCACCGTGTAGGGGCAATTGTTGCCGCAATAGCGCACGCCGATGCAGCGGTTATACACCTGGGCATTCAGCCCGTCGGGGGTGTGATAGGAGGCATAGACTGGACAGACCGGCTCGCAGGGGGCGTTTCCGCAATGTTGACAGAGCACCGGCATGAACCTCGCCTTGACGTCCGGATACTCGCCTTCCCAATAGCGTTCGATACGAATCCAGTTGATGGCCCTGCCTTCGGCCGCTTCCTGAGGGCCGGAGATACGGATATTGTTTTCCGCATGGCAGGCGACTACGCAGGCCTCGCAACCGGTACATCGATCGAGATCGACGACCATTTCCCATTTGTACGGACGAGCCTCCCGCGGCTCCTCTTCGTGATCGCTCATGGCGCCTCCCAGTCACGCGCTCGTGCGAGCCTTTCCGATCGTGAGTAATTCTCGTCCGGGATCCAGCGCGGCCGGCTCCAAGAGAATAGGCCGTCCCGGCATACCGGTTGCCTCGATCCGTATTCTGGTTGCGGCGCTCGCCAGCGTTCCGGTTGGGCCATCGAAGAGGGGAGCGAGGATGGACATCGGATTGACGCCGCGCCGGCCGGCATAGCGGCCGTAGTCCCCATGGCCTTGCCCCATCGGCACCGCGATGACGTCCGGTCTGATCCCGGGATAGTACAGGGCCGGAACTTCGATGCTGCCATGCCGCGAGACGATGCGCATCATATCTCCCTGCTTGATCCCATTCGCCTGCGCGGTACGTGGATTGATCTCCGCCCAGGTTCCCCACATGGCGGTGGTCATGGCATCCGGCAGTTCCTGGAGCCAAGGCAGATGTGCTCCTCGCCCACGTCCGAGCGCCGGAGAAGGATAGGGAAGAAAATGCAGCGGCCATTCCCGCTCGTCGCCGTCGAACCGGGCCGGCTCATAGGTTGACGGCGGATGTGAGCCGGCCGCGGCGATGTCTGGCGCCGGCTGCCCCCACCAGCCGCCCTGTTGGACATGGCTCGCCCAGGCATCCTCGAATTCCTTCTCTTCCCCCTGCCCTGGTCTATTCGACAGGAAGCTGCGCCAGCGGACCCGCAGTAACGTATGGAAGTCGTTCCAGGGAAATCCTTCCAGGCCCAGACGATTGGCCAATGCCAGCAGTGTATCGCCAAGGGCACTGCTGTCATGGAGGGGGCGGACCACCGGCTGGCTCAGGCTCACGGCCTGTACCGGAGAAGAGGCAGGCAGGACGTGATCACCCCATGATTCCAGCGGCGAATGGTCGGGCAGGATGAGGTCGGCGGACGAGGAGGAATCGTCCATGAAGGAGCTGAAGCTCGCGACGAAGTCCGCCTGTTCGAACAGGGGGCGCAACGGAACAGAGGGTGGAACCGCGTACAGAGGATTACTGCCATACAGCAACAGGACGGATGGGCCTCGCTGCGCCAATTCCCCAAGCGAGCGTTCCGAGATCCATGGGACGGTCGGGTCTGCGGGGAATGTGGCCGGCCGATAAAAGCGAAGCCCCCCGGTTCGTCCTATCCCGCCGGTGATGACGTTGAGTCCTTGGATCGCCATCAAGGAATCCGTGGCATTGCTATGGGCGCAGGCGGCGCCTCCGCCGATGGCCAGCGGAGCGGCTGCGGCGCCGAACTCGCGCGCGGTGCGAACGATCAGGTCACGCGAAATGTCGGTCGCGGCCGCGATCCGGTCAAGTGGAATGGCGGCATAGACCTGTTCGTAGGATCGGCGTTGCGTCACGGAGAGCGATGACGGTCTTTCGGCCAAGAGGACCTGGCCGATGCCGATCGCGAGGAGTCCCTCTGTGCCAGGTCTGATAGGAATCCAATGGTCGGCATTGGCGCCGGTCAGAGAGAGCCGGGGTTCGATCTGTACGAAACGTCCACGCGTCGACGGCCGCCCCTGGCGCATGTATCCGTAAGCGACGCCCAAGGACACGGGAGACAACCAGTCTTCAAGAAACGGCGCGCCGAAGGATAGCAGATAATCGCTATGGGCGAGGTCCACGTGCGGCCAAGTCTCTATGCCGAAGGCGGTATGGCAGGCCTCGCGAAGCGGAAGATCAGCGCCCGGTTCATAAAAAAACAATTCCCCGTCGACCGCGCGCAGAAAAGTCGATGCCAGCTCGGCCAACGTGCCGGAGAGCGGGCGGCTGATCATGACGACCCGACCCTTGGCGCTTCGGAGTCGTTCCGCGAGCTGATCCATGCCGGTCTCCCAAGACAGCGGCAGGAACGGGCCTTGATCCCGACGGCGCTCGCGGCCCAGTGGCGCGCGAATGCGATCCGGATGATAGAGACCCTGCAAAGATGCCTGTCCCTTCGCGCAAAGTTTTCCCTGGTTGAGGGGATGGGCCGGATTGCCTTCTATTTTCTTGGCCCGGCCTTCCATGACACGAACGGCAATGCCACAGCCGGCGTGACATTCATGGCAGGTCGAGGCATACCAATCGGCGACGCCCGGCACGATTTCATCATCCGGCAGGAGGTAGGGCACGAGGCGGTGTGTCTCACGTTCGCAGCCGGGTAACAGCGACCCGGCTGCCGCCAGTCCCAACGCCGTCATGAATGTCCGTCGTTTTAGATCCATGGATCGGTTCACTTATGACAGGTTACACAATCGCGGGACGCAGAGCGTTCCTGATGGCAGGCCAGACACCATCCCATCTCATAGGTCGCAGCCCGGGGCGTGTAGGGCGTGGCATCGACAAGGCCATGGCAATTCACGCATTGCAAGCCATGGGCAAGATGGCGTTCATGCGTGAAATAGACGAAATCGGGAAGGCGTTGAAGGCGCACCCATGACAGCGGTTGCCGGCGTTCCCAATGATCGAGAAGCGTTTTCTGGCCGTCGCTTTCGGCATCAATATTTCGATGGCAGCCCATGCAGAGGTTCATGCTGGGAATGCCGGCTGTCGGCGATTGATGCGCGAAGCGGTGACAATAGAGGCAATCGATCGCCAACTTACCGGCGTGGAACTCATGGCTGAATGGGACGGGTTGCCGGTCCTGCTCGGCCAAATCTGCGCTTCCCTTCGAATAGAGGAAACCGACGCCGGCGGCCACAATGCCCGTCAGCAACAGGGTGACGGCGCTATGCCGCAGGACATGTCTCATGGAAGAGATGAAAAAAATGACTAAACGGCTCCGGCCTATCCGGCATCGCCGTCCGCTTCATCTATTCAGAAATCCAGGTCCTCTCCCACTAGGGAAACCTCCTGATCGAGGTGCGGCATTTCAGGCTAGGGAAGACACTAGGTCTCCGGATATCCGGTCTCCCATAGAATAGTTTCACCGTTGGGACCGCCTGTCTTTCAGGCATTCCAAGGCATTTCGTTGCGGCATCGGCGCGGGCCAACAGGCAGGCGGCCAGAGCCAGGCATCGGGTAAGAAACGAACTTCTCCCGCGTTCAGGAAAGGGATAGCGAAATGAGAATAAGGCGGACAGCTATGGGGTGGATTCGGCGGGGGACACTCATTGCGGGCAGCCTCTTGATCATGATCGGGATGCTGATGGTGAGGACTGCCTCCGCGGAATGGTATGTCGCAGGACAGTTCGGCGCGAATTTCGCGGATCAACTGGATGACATTCGCGGAACCGGCAGCCTGAGCGGGTTTCGCGCTCCGGACTTCGACTTGAAGAATTCATTGGTATTCGGCGGGAAGGTCGGGGTCTATCCGGGCAATGGGTGGTTCGGCGTGGAACTGGATGCCTTCCACAGCACGCCGCATATCAAGAACCTCGATGACGTGCCGGGCATTCATATGCGGGTCACGAATGTCGGGATCAACCTGTTGGCTCGCTACCCAGGGGTGACGTTCCAGCCCTATGTCGGCATCGGTACCGGCGCAGTGATCGCGCGGATCGATGATTCAGCGACCACGCAAGGAACTACGGATGTCTCATCCGGATTGAATTTATTGACCGGCATCCGCGCTTTTATCACGCCGTACATGGCGGTATTCACGGAATACAAATATGTCCAATCCACATTCGAGTTCAGCAACGCCTTCGGGCAGGCAGGCGGGTTCAATGGCGATTACAACGCGCAGCATCTGGTGTTCGGGGTCTCCTATCATTTCTGACAGGCTGCTGAAAAAACAGGTCAGCGAGCGAGCGGGATGGCGGAACGTTTTGGCGGCTGCCTGCATCGTGACGGCTGCCTTGCTGGCCGGCTGCGCGCAAAGCGCCCACCAGTCCGGCCGTGACCTGCTGGACAAGATTCTGCCCGATCAATTGCAACAGCAGGTGGATGAATCCCTGTCCTTTACGGAATTGAAATCCAATTCCGGCGCGCATCAGGGGAAGACCGTCATGCTGAGCGGCATCGTGCTCAAGAGCAAGCGGGTCAAGGACCGCACCGAGATCGAAGTGCTCCAAATCCCGACCGGGTCCGGCGCCGCGCCGCCGCAGGATCGCGCCAGGTCCCAGGGGCGGTTCCTCGCTACGAAGAGCGGCGAATTTCTTGACCCGGCGGTGGTCGACGCGGGCACTCCTGTGACCATCGTGGGAGAAGTCGGGACCGCCGTGACGCGAGCTATGGACGACGGGGAGTATACCTATCCGGTCATCGAGGTCAAACACCTGGTGGACTGGGACGAAGTCAATCCACAAATCCGATCCGCTCCCTACGCCTATCCGTACGGGAGGTCCATGTATGCCTATCCCTATTCTTATTGGGGGCCGTACGGAGGATACGGCGGCTGGTATGGCGGTTATCCCTATTATGGCTACGGCTATCCTTTTTATGGTTCAGGCTTCGGTTTCGGCGGCGGATCTGGCGGTCCAAGCGGACCTCCACCTGCCTCGGCGCCGCCTCAGTTCCGAAAATGAGGCTGGTGATTAATCGGCCGGGAGACGTATGGGTCTTCAGCAATATTGGAAAAAGCGAGATTTCAAGCAGACGCCCGAACCGCGCGGACGGCCTGTTCCCGCCGCGGCGCAGCTGCGGTTCGTGATCCAAAAACATGCGGCGAGCCGTCTGCACTATGATTTCCGCCTGGAACTGGATGGAACGCTGAAGAGCTGGGCGGTTCCGAAGGGGCCGAGCCTGGATCCGGCTCAAAAACGGTTGGCCGTGCATGTCGAGGACCATCCGCTCGATTACGCGGGATTCGAAGGCATCATTCCCGCCAAGCAATATGGCGCCGGTACGGTGCTGCTATGGGATCGCGGCTATTGGACTCCGATCGGCGATCCTCGATCAAGTTATCGTCGTGGCCGGTTGAAGTTCACCCTGCATGGAGAAAAGCTGCAAGGCATATGGAACCTCGTTCGAATGGGCGGGCGACAGGAAGCGGGCAAGGAAAACTGGTTGTTGATCAAGGAAAAGGACGAGGAAGCGCGAAGCGGAAAGAAGAGCGAGGTGACGCACACACTCACGGACAGCGTCGCGAGCGGCCGGACCATTGAACAAATCGCCAAGGGGCGCCATCGGGTCTGGCAATCCAACCGGCCGTCCGGTGAGCCGGCTAAAACGACAGCCGCAAGGCGATCTCCCACATCGCCTCCCTCTGAGAAAGCCCGCAAGGCGCCTCAAGAAGCGTGGGTTGCTCCGCAACTGGCGACGCTGGTTGATCGCGCTCCCGTCGGAGACGGATGGATCCATGAACTCAAATATGACGGCTACCGGATGTTATGCCGCGTACAAGATGGATCGGCGACATTCCTCACAAGAAACGGCAATGATTGGACCTCCAAGCTTCACCACATCGCCGGAGAGGCTTCGGGCCTGCCGGTCAAGACCGCCTGGCTCGACGGCGAAGTAGTGGCCCTGTTGCCAGATGGACGCGTCAGCTTCCAAACGTTGCAGAATGCATTCGATGTGCGCTCGGACAGCAACCTCGTCTATTACGTCTTCGATCTGCTGTACCTCGACGGCTACGATCTCCGTTCTATCCCGCTCATCGAACGTAAACGCCTGCTGGCCTCTTTATTGGAAAGCGGCGGATCTTCCGGGTTGATTCGATACAGCGACCATATTACGGGACAGGGGGAGACGGCCTTTGCGGAAGCCTGCCGAAACGGCATGGAAGGATTGATCGCGAAACGCACCGATGCCTCCTATGTCGCCGGCAGAAATCGCAACTGGGTCAAGGTGAAATGCGGCCGCCGGCAGGAGTTCGTGATCGGGGGCTTCACCGAACCGTCCGGCGCGCGCGTCGCATTCGGCGCCCTTCTTCTCGGCGTCTACGATGGAGAGGGCCGTTTAAGATATGCCGGGCGGACGGGCACGGGGTTTACGGATCGTTCCCTCAAAGAACTGCACAAGCGGCTGACCGCCTTGGAGCAACAGCAATCACCGTTCGTCGATCAGTTGACCGGCGCAGATCGAAGAGGCGTGCATTGGGTCGCTCCGAAGCTGGTGGCGGAAGTCGCGTTCGCGGAGTGGACGAACGAAGGCCAGCTGCGGCAGGCGTCATTCCAGGGCTTACGGGAGGATAAGGATGCCCGATCGGTCCTCCATGAGCTGCCGGCGCCGCAAGCCGCCGGGGAGAAGCCGGCCAATAGGCGGAGAGGCTATCGTCGAACGGGCCGGGCAGACGCCGCACAGGCCGGGAAGGCGCAGGACAGATCTCCATCGAATGGCGCAACCAGCGTAGCCGGCGTCACGCTCACCAATCCGGACCGGCTGTTGTTTCCCGAACAGAATCTGACGAAATTAGCCCTGGCAACCTATTATGAGACGGTCAGCGAATGGATCCTGCCGCACATGCGGGATCGTCCTCTCACTCTGGTCCGCTGTCCCGAGGGATATAACAAGGAGTGTTTTTATCAAAAGCATGCGAACGACCGGATACCCGAGGCGGTCGGCCGGGTCGAAATTCCTGAGGAGAACGGTACCGCCTGTTACATGGTCGCCGACTCTCTCGCCGCCCTGGTCGGATTGGTTCAAATGGGTGTGCTGGAGTTGCATACCTGGGGAGCCAAGCGGGATAAGCTCGACCGTCCAGACCGTATGATCCTTGACCTTGATCCGGATCCCGCGGTGCCCTGGAAATCAGTCATCGAAGGGGCGCAACTGCTGCGAACGCTCTTGGACGAGTTGGGCTTGGCCAGCTTCGTGAAGACCACCGGCGGCAAAGGACTTCATGTCGTGGTGCCGTTGCAACGGGCGCATAGTTGGGATGAGGTGAAATCATTCTCCAAGGCGCTGGCCGATCATCTCGTCCGTATGATCCCGGAACGCTTCATCGCGAATATGTCCAAAAAACAGCGGAAGGGAAAAATTTACGTCGATTATCTGCGTAACGCCAAGGGAGCCACGGCTGTGGCGGCCTATTCCACAAGGTCCAAGCCGGATGCCCCTGTATCGGTTCCATTAGGCTGGGATGAGCTCTCCGTCGATCTCCGTTCCGATCACTTCACCGTCGCGAACCTGCCGGACCGGCTGCGCCATCTTCGCAAAGATCCCTGGCTCGAGTATGACAATGTCAAACAGCGCATCACCAGGAAAATGCTTTCGGTTCTCAAGTGACCGCTCGCCAGAATCAACCTGCATGAGCCTCGGAGCATCCTGAGGTCGGACGACGCAGCGATGTTTTTCGAACAGTGGAGGCTAGGGTACTTTCGTAGGCCACCTGGGGGGTGTTCTAGTAGAGCCGGCCTTAGGGTCCTGGTATCAGTGATCATGACAACCGGCAGCTGTGACGATGATCACGATGAAAAGGAGAACCGTATGAAAGCGACGATCACATCCATCCCCATGATCTCGAAGAAACCGCATGTCGGCGAATCTTTGACCTGTCTGCGTTGTGGGGGATTCCTGGTTGAGGAGCGCTGCATGGATATCGGAGAGAGCCTGGGAGGTTACTGGTTCTGGGCCTCACGCTGCATTCAATGCGGCGATATCGTCGATGAGGTTATTTTGCGAAATCGATACAATCCCCACGATGCGCTTCAAACCGCGGGGCGCGCGGCTTAGCGGAAAAACATCGCCGCGCTCCGAGAACAAGGAGAGCGATATGAAACGGTATATCGCGCCGCTGATGCGATCCGGAGCCATGTGGTCCTGCGGCCGACCGGCGCAACTCTCGCGAGGCAGTAAGCTTTGGCCGTCGGTCTTGCGCTGGTTGGGTCTGTCTCGCCAAAGACCATCGGCCCTCCTTGCACTGCGCCGGCTGGTCAAACCGGAAAAGCCATGGTACTGAACAGGGCATTTTCGGCCTGACGGGAGTCCAGTCTGGTGTGCTGCACGACGATCGGCTGAGTCGATTCGATCACGCTCGCATAATCCGTATCCAGGGGAATCGGCGCGGGATCGGTAAGATCATTGAAGCGCAGATGTTTGGTCCGCCGGGCTGGGACCGTCACTAAGTAAGGCCCGTCGGGATCGCGATCCGCGTAAAAAATCGTGATGCGCACCTCGGCGTTCTTGTCCGACGTATTCAGCAGGCAGACAGTTTCATGGCTGGTCATCTGCGGGGCAGGGCCATGGCTCTCACGCGGAATATACCCCTCGGCAATAGCCCAGCATGTGCGACCGATCGCTTGCATATGCGCCTCCTTTAAGTCAGCTTCCCGGGCTTGTCTCACACGACTTCGCGTACCTTATTCTCCACCAGGGTCTTCACGATTTCCCATCGATTCTCCGTTCCCCGCGCCATGGCTTTCGCAAACTGCCAGGCCTGCGCCGTGGTGATTTTTCCCGGTAACGGCGGTTCGAACGGATCGATCACCGCCTGGACCACCACCGGGCCTGGAATAGCGAACGCCTGTTGTAAAACATGCCGAACCTGATGCGGGTCTTCGACGGTGAGCCCTGCCGCGCCGCAGGCCATGGCATAGGCGGCGAAGTCGATCGGGTGAAGTTCGACGCCGTATTGCGGATTGCCTTCGAACGCCAGTTGCTCCCATTTGATCATGCCGAGCAGGTTGTTCTTCAGTACGATAATCTTGACCGGCAGGGCATATTTCACCAACGTGGCCAACTCGCCCATCAACATGGTGAAACCGCCGTCGCCGGCGATACAGACCACTTGCCGTCCCGGAAACGCGATGCCGGCCCCCAGACTGTAGGGAAGGGCGTTCGCCATCGTCGCCAAAGTGCCCGAGGCCGAGAATTCCATCTCGCCCTTGATCTTGATGTGGCGGGCCACCCAGGTGGTGACGGTCCCGGTATCGCAGCAAATGATGGCATCGTCGGCGAGGAATTCATTCAGGGCGCGCACGACCACCTGAGGCTTGAGCGGCTGATCCATGCGGGTTCCGCGCTCCTCCATCAGGTCCTTCCATTGCGCCATCCATCCTTGCGCTTTGGTGAGAAACGCGCGATCGGATCGTTTGTGTAGAAGAGGCATCAAGGCGCGGAGCACATCCCAGCAATGTCCGACGAGTCCGATCTCCACAGGATATCGCAGACCGATGCGAGCCGCGTCCAGGTCGATCTGAACGGCTCGGGCCTGTCCCGGTTTCGGATAAAATTCCAAATAGGGGAAACTGCTGCCGGCGATGATGATGGTGTCGCATGCTTCGAGGACTTCCTGTGACGGGGCGGTGCCGAGCAGTCCGATGCCGCCGGTAGTCAACGGATGGTCATCCGGTACCACGCCTTTCCCCAACAGCGGCTTCACGATCGGCGCTCCAAGCATCTCGGCGAGTTCAAGAATTTCAGGCTTGGCGCCCAGACAACCCCGCCCGGCCAGGATAGCGATCTTCGACCCGGCATTGATGAGGGCGGCCGCCTTGTCGAGCAGGGCGCGAGGAGGCAGAGGGAGCGGATCGCTGTAAATGTCGCCGCTATGTTGCGGGACATTACCCTTGGATCGTTGGTCGCCCGCGCTCCAATCCTGTATGTCCTTTGGAATCGTCAGATGCGCGACCGTTCTCCGCGAGATCGCCGTCTTGATGGCTTCATCCACCACATTGACGACATGCGCCGGGCCCATCACCCGCTCGCTGTAGGCCGCGACGTCGCTGAAAAGCTTGTCCAGGTCCACGTCCTGCTGGTAATGCGTTCCGATCAGGTCGTGGTAGGTGTGTCCCGTGATGGCCAATACCGGCTGGCCGTCGGACTTGGCATCGTACAGGCCATTCAACATGTGGATGCCTCCAGGCCCGGACGTGGCCAGGCAGACGCCCAGCCGGCGCGTGAACTTGGCATAGCCGCAGGCCGCAAGCGCGGCGGATTCCTCATGCCGCACCAGGATCAGCTTGATTTTATCCTGATGCTTGCGGAGAGCTTCGTAGATACCGTTGATGCCGTCGCCCGGCAAGCTGAACAGCGTATCGATACCCCAGTCGATCAATCGTTGAACCAGCAAGTCGGCAACGGTGGTGCTCATACGTGTACCTTTCCACTTCCGCTAGAGGGTTTGGGCAGACCGGCTCGGCGTTCGAGCCGGGGCAACAGCAATTCCTGACCGAGGATTTTGAGGCAGGCCGTCACGGGAATGGCGAGCAGCAGCCCGTAAAATCCTCCCAGGGCGCCGCCGATGAAGACCACGATCAATACGGTCACCGCGCTCATGTCCATCGATTGACTTTGAATCCATGGCGTGAGCAGCCAGCTTTCGATGAACTGAACCACGAGATAGGCCAGGGACGGCCAGACGACGACTGCCATGAGGTCAAAGCCCCCGCCTCCGTTCGACAAGACGTCCAAATACTTCAGGAGAATGGCCAGCGGCCAGCCCACCAGCGAAGCATAGGGAATGATCGTGAGAATGCCGGTAATGAGTCCGAGGAGGAACCAATAGCGGATTCCCGTCAGCGCCCAGCCCAGCGAATAGAGCACCGCCGAACCCAACGCAATCGTCAGGCGTCCCCGGAAGAAGCCGCTGACCGCATGGTCCATTTTCTTTGCGATCTGCCCGGTGCGCCGACGATAGTCCGGTGGAATGTAGCGCCTGACTTGTGCGAGCGCGTCGTCGAACTGCCAGGCGAAGAAGAAGAAATAGACCGGAATCAAAATGACGGCCAGGGCCACGGCGGTCGTGGTACCGACGACCGTTCCGAGCACTCCAAAGGCCTGGCCGGTGCCTGAGAAGAGCGGCCTCAGAAACGACAGCGGATCCTCTTTCAAGCTCGTGGCGATCGACGACATGGGTTCTGAAAAATCGCCGAGCTGCACGTCGTACCGTTGCGCAATGCTGTGAATGTAGCCGGGCACTCGCTCCGCAAACGACTGGACTTGTTCAGCGAGGAGCGGCCCCAGCCAGGTTATCAGTCCTCCCATGATTAACGCGGATAGAAACAGCAGGACGGATATCGTCACGGGACGGGGAACGTTCCAACGTACTTCCGCGCGTCTGATCAGCGGGTTGAACAGATAGGCGAGCATCAACGCGATCAACACGGGCGTGAAGACGCCACGTAAGTAATAGCCGAACCAGAGCAGAAACATGAGGCCTCCCGCCCAGAGCAGGTCCCTGACCGGCTTGATTTCCCACAGGTGCCGATCGGCGGGGGGGGCTGGCCTCTGTTCCATTTGCGATGGCGCCTGTTCTTCACTCAGCAGATGCGGGTAATCAGGATTCATGAAATTCTCTGGTCCCTTCGATTGAACCAATGTGAGGTGTCTATCGAGTCATGTCATCCTGCTGCGACGAATGATCTGCCGGCATCTCCTTCGCCTCGCTACGAAGGATTACTCGGACAGGCTCCTGGCAGAATACGGAAAAAGTCCGCCAGGGGCGTTCTCGCATCGCTCAGAGGCTCACCGTACGCCCAGAGTACGATCCCCCTTCGCTAGCCGAGACCTTGCTGGACGGCCATTTTTGCGCATCCTGCTGGCTATTCTGATACTCAAAGGCCACTTACGCCTGCGGCGTATTGTGCAAAAATCGAGTTTTCCCGCAGCCTGCTATGAGCCGGCGCCGACGGGATTCTCCTGAGCGGCGCCGGCCCGGGATGAACGGAGAGAGGAGGCCGCCGTCTCGATTTCTGCATTGATTTCTCCCCCAAGCAGCATCACGACTCCCGTCAAATAGAGCCACAACATCAGAACGATGACGCCCGCGATGGAGCCATAGGCGGCATTATAATTGCCGAAGTTCTCGACGTACGCCTTGAATCCGAGCGACACCAGCAGCCAGAGCGACACGGCGCAGACTGAACCGGGGGTGACCCAACGCCAGTCATGCTCCACATTGGGGCATATGTAGTAAATGACCGCGAGCGCGAACAACATCAGGAAGACGGCGACCGGCCATTGCAGAATATTCCAGGCTATGACGAACAACCAGCCGAGGCCGACGAAGTCCGCGATCCACTCACCGATGCGGGCGCCGTACAAAATCAATGTGATGGATACGATGATGAAGCCCGCGAGTCCGACGGTCAGCAGGGTGGCGATGAGCCGGACCTTCCAATAGGGGCGAGTCTCCTCGGCGCCATACACGATGGTGAGAGCCTCCATAATGGCCGTGACGCCGCTCGATGAAGCCCAGAGCGCTCCCAGGAGTCCGAGCGAGAGAATGTCACCACTACTGCCCTTGACCACACTATCCAAATATTTTTCCAGAAGTGAGAGCGCATCGGCCGGTAACACGGTCTGCAGATGCAGCATCAGTTCAGGCAGGGTGTCCTTGAGGGGGAATAATCCCAGGAGTGCGGTAAGGAACAGCAGCGCCGGAAAAAGGGCTAATAGGAAATAATAGGCCAGTTGCGCGGCGCGTCCGAGAATCTCGTCTTTCTGGCTCTCTTCCCAGAGACGCAGGCCGAACGCTTTCCAACTCAGACCTCCGAGTTTCCAAGGATTCCAACGTGGTGAAGAACTGGTCAACGAAGCCGGCACGAACTGATCTCCATTCAGATTGAAAAGCGCCGGGCCGGGCCGATCGCAACGCCGTTACTCCCACGCGGATCAGTGACCCGGAGGAGGATCCGGTTTCTGCGGAATCACCGAAATCTTGCCGCTGGTTTCCAACACGGCGTATTTGATCTGGTCCATGCGCTCAATGCCGTTTTCCCTTCCCGCCTGTAGCACATCCTCCTGGTCTACGCGCGCTTTGCGCATGAGCTCCATCAGCGGACGGCCCTGCTCGACGATGATCAATGGTTTTCCGTCGATCCATTGCTCGAAAACCGGAGCCCGTTGCTTGAGGAGAGAAAATAAAATGTCCAGGCCGATCAGGGTGAGGATGACCAACATTCCGTTCGTCATCGAGTAGTCGCTTCCGATCATCGCGTTCTGGATTGCCTCGCTGATGATCAACAGCAGGGCCAAGTCAAAGACCGTCGTTTGCGCGAGCGTACGCCGGCCGGCCAGGCGGAATACCAGCAGGAGAAAGAGATATACGGCTGTGCCCCGCAGAATCGCATCCATGATCGTTTCCTACGGGTAGACGTAGTGAGTAAACCACAGCCAGTCCTGGTCCATCGTTCGAATCAAACCGGTGACCGCGCCCATTGTTTTCATCGATGCCGAGAATCTCAGGACGGCTGAATCACTTTGGCTGACGTGGAACTCAAATTCTATTCCTTCTGCGGTACGCGTGACTTTTGCCGGAGCCGGCATGACTTCGTGCAGCGTGACATCCTTCAGATATTGATCGTGGAGTTGTACGCGAACGCTGTCGTCGGTTCGCGCCGGAGCGGGAAGCGTAATGGTGAAGAAGGTCGGCGTGTCGTACCGCAGGAATCGCTGATAATCGACCTTAAGGACTTCCAGTGAATCATGTACGGTCGCGTCGGCCAGCATGCCATGGCCGAACAGCCCGACAGAGGCTGCCAGCAAAATCAGAGCGAGCAAGCCCCACCCCACACGCTGGAGCCGCCATGCTTGGAATTGGAAAGGCAGGTCCTGCTCGAACTCCAGATCCTGATGCATGTCGTTCGTTACGGCGCTGCCGCCGGATGTTCGGTAGAAGAGCCGGCATGGTTTTCGGTTTCCGGCTTAGAGGCTCTGAAAGCTTGGGATCGGGATGCGCGCTCATCCGGCGGCAGTAGGTCTGAGAGCTTCACGGCAAATGAACGGACAGTGTCTGGCACCACTTTACGCGCCACCTCGGACATCAGCGTACGACCGGCCTGCAACAGCGCCTGTTTGGCCTGTTCTGCTTCCCCTTTGAATTCCGGGGACATGCTATCCCAGAAGTTGGTCCATTGCTGAGATGCTCGCCTGGCTTGGGATTGCGACTCGGCAGGATATCCGGTGGGATAGTAGTCATACACGCCTTTCGTTTTATCGGACGGTTCCGCCGGCCGGCCGGAGCCCGGCATTACATTTGATGCGTGGGCCCCGGATGGATAATAGGGATAGACGCCATTGCGCGGGGCACGGGCACGGGACTCGAATAGTCCTATCGCGTATCCAGCGCAGACGGCCGCTCCGAGCATGAGCCAGGGATGCTCATCCACTTTCTGCACCGGATCCAAGGTCGATTTCGTCTTGTCGACCATGTGATTGACCCTCGCTGTCGTCTTGTCCAGCATATGAGAAAACGGCATGATCGCTTCCTCCGCCGTAACCTTGATGCGTTTTTCCAAAAGGTCCAGCTTCTCTGCAATGGCGACTCTAGTGTGGACGATATTTTTCAGGTCCTCGTCGATAGCACTTGTTCTTTGATCCATTGGGCGTCTTCCTTTAATGAATGAGCGGTGCGGAATGGCCACAGCCTCAGGCTGGACCCTAGTTTTACCAGGCTATACAAGAGGAAGCCGCCTGCGGCGGCTGCTATCAGGCCCACGATTCCGTAACAGGCCCATAAGAGCAAGCCGGTATATGTGTGGAGAGCATGGACCAGCATCAGTAGAAATAACGTGACGGCCATGAGGCTCAAGAGGGCGCCGATAGCGGCCCGTACCAATCCCATGGTGAGCTTGCGCAATTCATGCTGCATCTCATGCCGGGCCAGGCGAACCTCCTGCGCAAACAAGCCTCGAACATCGGCAACCAGGCTGCTCACCAACGCGGCAATTGAAATGGGATGGGGGTTTTCCATAAATAATCCTTTTCTGACTGTTAATCGGTACGGAAGCGGGACAGCAGATATCCGCATCCCAATCCTACGAGGAGCGCCTGCAAGGGATAGCGCCTGACAAGAACCTCCACATCTTCGACGATACCGCTGATGCCCTGTTCTTGAAGATAGACGGAAGTCTGTTTGACGCCGCGCGAAATCACATCCGCCATTTCGCCGGCCTTGCCGCTGCCGGGCAAATGTTCGCGCACATTGTCCGCGGCGGATTCCAACACTTCTCCCGCTCGCACTGTCGCTCGATCAGCAGAGGCCAGCGTTTCTGTTGCGGCTCGTTTCACCGTCGACCCGGCCTGCCGGGCCTTGTCTTCAAAACCCACCTTCTCCATAGGGCCCTCCTTGATGGACCTCAGCGATTGCGATTGCCGGTCTCTTTGATCCCTGGCGCTGTCCGTCTGTCATTTCGCAGGCTACCACGTTGCAAGAGTACCGTGGGGAATGGTGCTCCTGAACTGGGCAAAGCCCTAGTCGTATCAATAGCTGATTGGAAATCCATGAGTTCCTGGCGGATGTTCAGCAGTAGGGGCCGGCGACAAGTACGTAGAGCCGGCGGAGGAAGCCGAATGAGAATTCCTTGCCGAAGATAGGGCGGCTAGCGGAGACTCATGGATCGTTCGGGTTAAAGAGTCGGCGATTGCGTGCGCACCTGTTTCGAGGGACGCACCGGCGGGCGATGCAGCAAGAGCCGCATGTCGGGCCGCGTGCGTTTTACAGGAAGACGGAGGGCGACCGTTCGCCGCCGCTGAGCCGAGCGGTGCAATGCCTCGATGACCTGGACATCGATGAGTCCTTCGATACCATTCGGTTCCGGTTCTCGATCGTCGCGCACGCAGGAGGCAAAGTAAATCAATTGCGGCGCGAATTGATCCCCGGCTTTGAAGGTTCTCATCGTCGTCTTCCCGCCGATGGTGATGAAGGACTTCAAGGCGCCTACGTATTCGTAAGCGGGTTCAACCCGCACGCGCCCCTTCGTGCCCACAATTTCGTACATCGCGGCGTCCGCCCCGCCGAAGCTGCAGGTAAAGGTGGCCAACCGGCCCCGGGGAAAACGAAGGATGGCGCCGGCCGCTTCGTCCACTTGCCGGAATCGCCGGTCATGTCCATGGTCGGTCATGGCGGTGACTTCCGTGGGCTCGTCGCGAAACAGATACCTCGCCGCATTGACGCAGTAGACGCCGATATCGTAGAGCGGGCCCCCGCCAAGCTGTGATTTCAGACGGATGTCGCCGGATCGAACCTGTTGGGTAAACAGGGAATGGAACAGCCGCGGTTCTCCCAAGCGTCCTGACTGCACCAAGGCGATCGTGTCAAGATTACAGGCTTCAAAATGCAAGCGATAGGCGACCATCAACTTGACGTGATGGCGTTCGGCCGCACGGACCATCGCGCGGCAGTCTCCCGTGGTGACGGCCAACGGTTTTTCGCAGAGGATATGAATGCCAGCGGTTGCTGCCTTAACGGCGTATTCCCGGTGCAGGCTGTTGGGAAGCGCGATATACACAGCGTCGATCATTCCGCTCTTCAGGCACTGCTCATAATCTCGGTAGGCATAGGTCCGGGAGACGCCGTATTGCCGGCCGAGCGCGCGACGTTTTGCGGCATCGTCGGACACGAATGCGGCGAGGCGAACGGATGACTTGGCATGGGCAAAGGCGGGAAGGACTGCCACCTGCGAAATATGCCCGAGTCCCACCACCGCGAATCGAAGCGGGGCCCTACTCATGGAACCTTACTCCGTCCCGCTTGTCTTGAAAGGACCCGGCTAGCCTCTCCTCATCGCGCCTCATGTCCGCAGTCATCCTGTGGGTTGGCGCAAGGAATGCTTGACTCAAATCCGAAAGGGTTTGCCGGATGGCGAATTGCACCAGATGTGAATAGATTCCGATAAGTTCTCGTTCAGTATCGTATACGACCGGATCCTGCACGGTGACGGACACGACGTCATAAAAGAATTCTTCCTCCGTCCCGATTCTGGCCAGGCTCGTCGTCACGGTGACGGGAGGAAGGTGGCCTGAGTAAGGCGCGTCGATCACGCCTGTGAAATAGGGCGCGTCGATTGTGAAGAATAGCAAAGCATCCGCATCCATCGGCTTCCCGCGCTCCTCTGTTTCATCGAGCAAAGTCATCGGCCAACAATCCGTTTGCCGGACACATGGGGCATTCCTTCCACCCGAACTTGCTCGAGGCGGAAACGG
>JAJFBJ010000187.1 GCA_020697375.1 Nitrospira sp.
GTATCCCTGGATATCATGCATGACCGGGTCCATGTTGATGACTTCGACGGCATGCCCATTGCGCACGATCGTCATGAAGGGCTGGAACATACAATCTCGTGCTTCGATCAACGGAACAGACACTTCAAAGGGCTTCCCTGCTTCCACCCCTTCGAGCAGAACGATCGCGTCTTTCAATCCGCCGTTCTGGCCGACCACGAAATCGTGCAACAGCCTCCACCCCTGGCCGTTCGAAATCCGTCCGCAATATTGAGGATCGGGAAAGGTAATGAGGTTAAAGCCCTTTGGTTCTGGAACGGCGCCCTCAAGAGAGACCGTTCCTTCGATTGTTGCTCCATGTTCGACATCGATGACGTCGTATCCGATCGCCGCACCGGTGCCGAGGCTTATGATCGCGACGAGACCCATTCGCAGGATGTGTTTGCCTAGGTTCACGATAGGCTCCTTATACAATGCATGAATGAGGAGTAGCGGAGAAGACGATCGGGCACGTTTATGGCTTCTGCAGTTCCAGCGTCGGCCGGATATCCAGCGTCTTGCCGAGCGATTCCGGGCCGAAATGAGGGTTTTCTGCAATTTCATGTGCGCTACGGCGTCCCTTGGGAGACTCAAACACGTAATCGACCTGAGCCGTTCCCTTCGCTGGCACCGTAACCTTTTTTTCCAGGATGACGCCGACTCCCGGATGCCAGGCCATGAGCGTATAGTCACCGGGCGGCACGTCGGTCAACGAAAAGCGGCCGTCATCCCCGGTTAACTGATAGTACGGATGATCAACGGCGAGGCCCCAACTTTCCATGTAGGCATGAAAGCCGCATTGCATGACAAAGAATTTGCGCCCTTTCGTCATGTTGATTTGTTCCGTGACGGGCTGACCGGCCAGATGCTCGTGAGTGTCCGCTCCCACATTCCGTTTGTGATGGGGATTCATCGGCAACGGCGTATTGAACAGGACCCGGGGACCCAGCTGAGACGTTTCATAGGCTTGAATGTCGTGCATAACGGGGTCCATGTTCTTAATGATCACGTCCGCCCGGTCCCGCACAACCGTCACAAAGGGGAGAAACCGGCAATCCCGCGCTTCGATCGTCGGCGTCTCGAATTTGAACGGCTTGCCTTTCGATGCATCAGCGAGCCAGACGACCGTGTCCTTGAGTGCACCGTCTTCGGCGACTTCGAACTCTTTCAGGATGCGCCACCCGGTGCCAGTGGAAATTCGCCCGCAGTACACCGGATCAGGAAAAGTGATGAGATTAAAGCCTTTGGGAGTCGGCTTGCCAGCGGTGATCGTGACCTTTCCGCTGACGGTTCCCCCGTCGGTCACCTGAATTTCCTCGTACGCCCAAGTGGTTGCACTGGCTAGCAGCAGCCAACCGAATAATAGCAACAGCCCTTTCATCGTGCCTCCTAGGATCAATCCCAAACAGTGCAATTCAATCATGGTACCAAATGAACCCCGCAAAGAAAAAGGGGGAAACCTTTCGGCCTCCCCCTTCCGCTTCTTCGCCCTCGCTTACCGGGAGCAGTTCGACGCTATTTTGCCGTGACCGGCATCACGTGCGCCGCCTCTTCCAGCGACGCGCTCTTCATCCCTGCACCCGCCCCCGTCAGAGGTAGCAACCGCTGGTCGCCGGACGGCAACACGCGGAGGTAGCCCCATTGTCCGGACTGCGAGTACGGCAACCGCTGATTGCTGTACACATAGTCACCAGGCAACCGATAGGGCCCGCCCGCCGACGGCACGAACGCGTCCAGCACTTCCGAGCCAGAGTATTCGACCACGCTGATCTGGTCGGCGCCGCGCATGTATGGCTCGATCGGCCATTCATGTTTTTCAACACTGAACATGCCGTTCTGCTCATTATTGGCCCCGATCACGTGAATACGGACGGGATCGCCCGCATGTGATTCAATAATCGGCGTCGCAGGGTCTTCCGGCTTGTCGGCTTTGCACGGCTGAAACACTTTACCCAGTGAGCAGCCCTGCTCTTCGCGATACTTGTACGGCTCGGACCGGTAGTTGACGCCGGTCAATCCCGCGACGTTCTGCACATAGGGCATGAAACTGGTCCCGATGATGTTGTCCTCATCCTGGAAGAACAAGGCCACGTCTCGATAGTTCGCCTTCGACTCATTGCCCGGAATGGTGCGATCGATGATCACATCCGCCGCCCAGGCATTCTTGCTTGAGAGATCGGCACCCGTCTTCGGATCGCGGTATTTCGACCCCTTTGGACCGACCACAACCGCTCCGAACAAGCCGTTGCGCGGGTTCGTCATGACGTTGCCCCAATCCCAGACCAGCGAGGTGGTCTCGCCATTGAACGGATCAGCATAGTAGGTGTAGGTCCGTTCCCCGCCTGGCGCGATCGTCTGATCGCCCTGGTTGTTGCCGACGTTGGCGCCCATCGATTCCTTCGGATCGAACACCAACCCGATGGCCGAGAAGGACGCCTTGCTTTCCTTCATCTTATTTTTCAGTTTCACCTTTACGCAATCGCCGACGTTCACCCGGAGCGTAAGGGGCATCGGATGAGATCCGCCCGAGACCTTCGCAGCATCTTCTTCCAAGGCGTAGATCTTGGCGTCAGGATTGCTGATCTGGATTTTCCGCTCGAAGTCCACTTCAATGGCCTCCGGCGCCTTCGGATTAAACGTCATGGCAGGGTAATCCATTGCCACGACATTGAAGCTCTTCACCGGCGCATCAGCCGGACAGACCGGCAACGCCTTCGGAATCTCGCCCTTGGCCGAGAATCCGGCCGGCAGCTTTTTCAGATCGGGTTGTTCTTTATCGTAGACCCGGAGAAGGCCCCAGGCACCCTCCGAAAATTTCGAGGACCGCCCGTTGAAGTGAATGTAATCCCCGGCGAGATGCCGCGGACCACCTGCCTCCGGCACCACCAGGTCGTACCGCTCGGCAATACCGATGTGGATCGAATTCTTCCGGTTAGCATCGGGGGCATAGCGCTCGGTCCAGAACGTATGCCCGGCCAATGTCCAGGTCATCGTCTCGTTCATGAGCGTATGCAGGAGCCGGAAGACCATCGTGTCCCCGGTGTACGCACGCAGAAGCGGCGTATACGGGTCTCCATGGATCTGGCTGTTGAACACTTGCGAGACATCCGGATTGGTCGCCAACCGCTGCGCGATCGGACCGGCCCGGAAGTTGAGGCCGCTGCCTGTGGTATGCGTCCCGCCGTTCAGGAACGGCATCGGTGTCATGTAGATTTTCTCCGGCATCATGAAAGAGACGGTCTTGCCGGCTTCGAGCGCCACTTCAATCGGCTGCCCCGGCGGATTGCCCGCCGTCACGATGTTGACGGTGTGAGGGACGGTATCGTGCACCTGCACCATCAATTCGCGGAAGCTGTTGTTCACGCCATGGCCTACAGGCTCGTTGGTATGGATGTCTGCGATAGGCCCACTCCGGACGAGCTTGCCGGTTTTTGGATCATGATAGGTCGACCCGACCGGCTCGGCGATGAACGTACCGAACCCGCCATGCGGCCATGTCGTCGCGCCGAAGGCATGATCGTGCCAGAAGACCGTGCCGACGTCCGCATCGACCCAGAACCGCTGCCGCACGAATTCCACCGTCACGATGTCGTTCGCGGGGTGGTCATTTTTCAATCCCTTGGCGAGCGTGATCGTGTTCCCGTTGATCGACTTGATGCGAGAGATTTCGTTGCCCTTGACGTTGTCGGCGCCGACGAGAATCAACGTGCCGACATGGTATTGCTTCGCATTCTTGACCGAGAGACTGTTCGAGCCTTTTTTCGCAGCCGACGTCAGTACCGTGTTCATGGGCGCCGGAAGGCCCTTTTTGTTTTTCTTCTCCAGCATCGTGAACGGCCGGACCGACTGCTCATACGAGAACCCGGTGATCACTCCGTCCGATGCCTGGTTGTCAAACTGCAGGAAATGCCAGTGGGTATTGATCTTCGACGACTGGAAGTTCGTGTAGTCGTCGTCGTCCCACTCGCTGGTCAGCGTCCAATCCACGCAATCGTAGATGTTGCCGCGGACGACCAACGGATACTTGAGATCGTCATTGGCCCGGATCGCGGCTTCTTCCTCATGCAACACGTAGATCAAGCCGTTCGGATCGATGACCGGCGGCTCTTTGCCTTGTGCCTTAGCGATCTTGATCGGCAGCTTGATGAAGTGCACATTGTAGTTCTTCCGTCCGGCGTTGACCGGGCAGAGACTCCAGTTGCCTTGCTCCCCCGGCGCCGCCTGATCGACGCTTTCTTCGCCGTTGGCGTCACGTCTGATCATTTCCAACCATGGAGCTCCCACGTGATTCGGAGAAAACATGACCCGTTTCCCGAAGTGAGGCGTCAAATGCGGCCATGCGACTTTGCCGGTCAGCGGTTCGAACATGATCGGATGCCGCTTGCCCGGATGGGTGGATTTGTACTTCGGATTGTCGATTGTGCTTTCCTTTTCGCTCATCGCCACATTGCCGTTCCAGGTCCAATCGAGAACCGTGGCGTCATACGAGACGATCTGGCCTTTTTCGTCGTCCTTGTGGCCAGGTTTGCCCGGAGTCGGCAGCTGCATATCGACCCAGTCCTTGATCGTGATCGTGGCCGGGTTGCCCTGCCAGTTGCTCTTACCCTTCTCGATGATCTTGAACTGCGTCCCGAACCAATCGACGGTTTGGCCGATCAGCTTGTCGGATGAAATAGGAGTCTTGATCCGGCCCTTGCGGTCCGGCAGCTCCCGCAGATCGGGCATCACGTCGTTGCGCAGATCCCCTTGCTGAAGGGTGTTGTACACGCGCCAGTAGCCCCACATACCGGCCACATAATGGTGGGCGACGTGACAATGGAAGAGGAAGTCTCCAGCCAGTTGTTGGCACAGACCGGATCCGCACTCAGTCTCGAGGTCGAGCGCTTCCGAGGGTCCGATGACTTCCACGTCGACACGATCGGTTTTC
>JAJFBJ010000058.1 GCA_020697375.1 Nitrospira sp.
GGTCACGCGCTTCACGAGATACGCTTCACGTTTCACGTTTATTTAGCCACCTTGGCGGCGGCCGCCTTGCGCTCCGCCAGCACCCGCTTGTAATCAATCGGCATGACCTTCACAAACTTCGGCAAGATGATCTCCCAGGCATCGAGAATACGTTTCGCATTCCGGCTACCGGTGTAAAGGAAGTGCGATGTGATCATGTCGTGCAGCAGTTTCTTATCGTCGTCGGTCGTGACCGACTCCAATTCGACCATGCCGAGATTGCAGCGCGACTGGAACTTATCCAACTCATTCAGCACAAAGGCGACTCCTCCCGACATGCCGGCCGCAAAATTTCTCCCCGTTCTACCCAACACCGCCACGACCCCGCCGGTCATGTATTCGCAACCGTGATCACCGGTTCCTTCGACGACCGCTCGCACGCCGCTGTTCCGCACGGCAAACCGTTCCCCCGCCATGCCATAGAAGTAGGCTTCGCCTTGCGTGCCGCCATAGAGCGAAGTGTTCCCGACGAGGATGGTTTCCTCCGGCGTATAAATCGCGTTCTTCGGCGGATAGACGATGATCTTGCCGCCAGACAGACCCTTACCGATGTAGTCGTTCGACTCACCTTCGAGGATCAACGTAATGCCGCGCGAGAGAAACGCCCCGAACGATTGTCCGGCTGACCCATTGAACTTGATCGTGATGGTGTCGGCTGGCAACCCCTCTAACCCATACTTTTTCGCAATCCTGCTGGACAGCATCGTCCCGACGGTACGGTTGAGATTTCGAATCGGCAGGTCCAGCGTCACTTTTTCGCCGCGCTCGATCGCCGGTCGGCACAATTCAATGAGCTTGCGATCCAAGATATCCGCGATGCCGTGGTCCTGTTTCTGCACACAGTAGCGCGGAACATCCGGACCGACCTCAGGCATCCTGAGCAGCGGGGACAGATCGAGGCCCTTCGCCTTCCAATGGTCCAGGGCCTTCTGAATCTTGAGTTTGTCCACGCGCCCGACCATCTCATTGATGGTGCGAAACCCTAGCTTGGCCATGATCTGTCGAAGCTCTTCGGCAATGAAGAAGAAGAAATTGACGACATGGTCCGGCTGCCCGGTGAACCTCTTGCGCAAGACGGGGTCCTGAGTCGCGATCCCAACGGGACAGGTATTGAGGTGGCACTTCCGCATCATGATGCAGCCTTCGACGATGAGCGGCGCCGTCGCAAACCCATATTCTTCCGCGCCCAGAAGCGCGGCGATCGCAACGTCCCGTCCGGTTTTCATCTGGCCGTCGGTTTCGACTCGGATGCGTCCGCGTAGGTCGTTGAGCACGAGCGTCTGATGGGTCTCCGCCAACCCCAGTTCCCATGGAATCCCGGCATACTTGATGGAGGACAAGGGAGAGGCGCCGGTTCCGCCGGAATCCCCGCTGATCAACACCTTGTCCGCATGGGCCTTCGCTACGCCGGCCGCCACCGTGCCGACACCCACTTCCGAGACCAGCTTGACGGAGACGGCGGCTTCAGAGTTGGCGTTCTTCAAGTCAAAAATCAACTGTGCCAGATCTTCAATGGAGTAAATATCGTGGTGCGGGGGAGGAGAAATGAGCTGCACGCCCGGCGTGGCGTACCGGAGCCGCGCAATGTTCTCATCCACTTTGTGGCCCGGCAACTGACCCCCTTCGCCGGGCTTCGCCCCCTGCGCCATCTTGATCTGCAATTCTTTGGCGTTCACGAGGTAATGGCTCGTGACCCCGAACCGCGCGGAGGCGACCTGCTTGATATAACTGTTTCTCGAATCACCGTTCAGAAGCGGCTCAAACCGTTCCGGATCTTCGCCCCCCTCACCCGTGTTGCTCTTGGCGCCCAATCGGTTCATGGCGATTGCCAGCGTTTCGTGCGCTTCTTTACTGATCGAGCCGAACGACATGGCGCCCGTGGTAAAGCGCTTGACGATGTCCTTCGCCGATTCCACTTCTTCCAGCGGAATCGCCTCGGACAAGAACTTGAAGTCGAGCAGTCCGCGCAGGTTCGACCGCCGCTTGCTCTCGTCGTTTACGAGTTGCGAGAACTCGGCGAAGGTCTTGGGATCGTTGTTTTGGGTCGCATGCTGGAGCTTATAGATCGTGTCAGGATTCCAATTGTGATGTTCCCCCTGAACGCGATAGTGAATTTCGCCGCCGAAATCGAGTTGCCGGATCGGCGCCGGCTCATAGGCCACGCGATGCCGCCGCAGCGATTCTTCACCGATCTCGTGAATGCTGATTCCTTCCAACCGCGACGGAGTGCCGGTAAAATAGCGATCGACCAATTCATGGTTAAGGCCGATCGCTTCAAATATCTGCGCGCCGCAGTAGGACTGGACGGTGGAAATTCCCATTTTCGAGAAAATCTTCAACAGACCCTTATTGATCGCCTTGATGAATTTGCCTTCCGCCGTCGAGGCGTCCAGCCCCTCCGGGAAATAGCCGTCACGCTCCATATCCACGAGTGACTCGAACAGCAAGTAGGGATTCACCGTCCCGGCTCCGAAGCCGATGAGGCAGGCAAAATGGTGCACGTCACGCGGCTCGCCGGTTTCGACGGTCAGCCCGACTTCGGTTCGGGTGCATTCGCGAACCAGATGATGGTGCACCGCCGCCACTCCAAGCAGACTAGGAATCGGCGCATAATCTTCGTTCACGCCGCGATCGCTGAGGATCAGAAATTTATACCCTTCGCGAATCGCCTGCGAGGCCTGTTCGCACAGATTATCCACCGCCGCCCCCAGGCCTTCCGGCCCTTCTGCCACGCGAAACAACATCTTCAGCGTCTTGCTCTTGAAATTGGGGTCGTTGATCTCGCGGATCTTCTGGAGATCGGCATTCGTCAAAATCGGCTGTTTGACCCGGATGCGCCGGCACGATTCCGGATTCTCATCCATGAGGTTCGGTTTCGGGCCGATGCTGGTCGTGAGCGACATGACGAGTTCTTCGCGGATCGGATCGATCGGCGGATTGGTCACCTGCGCAAACAATTGCTTGAAGTACTTGAACAGCAGCTGCGGCCGATCAGACAATACGGCGAGCGGCGTGTCGGTTCCCATGGACGAGATGGCTTCCTGGCCTTCCACCACCATGGGAGTGATGACCATCTTCAGCTCTTCGACGGTGTACCCGAACGCCTGCTGGCGCTGCCGGATCGTGGGATGGTCCGGCTGCGGCACGTTGATCGGGTCCGGCAACTCATCGAGTGAAATCCGATATTGCGCGACCCAGGAGCGATAGGGCTTACGCTGGACGATATCCGCCTTCACTTCCTCGTCATCGATGATACGGCCCTGTTCGGTGTCGACCAGGAACATGCGGCCCGGCATCAAGCGGCCCTTGAGGCGTATCCGCTGCGGGTCCACCGGCAACACACCCGCTTCAGAAGCCAGCACCACCAAACCGTCGGTCGTCACCTGATAGCGACAGGGACGGAGTCCGTTTCGATCCAAGGTCGCGCCGATCAGCTTGCCGTCGGTAAAACAGACGGCCGCCGGTCCGTCCCAGGGCTCTTGCATCGCCGCGTGGTACTCGTAGAATCCGCGACGGTCCAAATCCATCTGCGGGTTGGCCACCCACGGCTCGGGAATCAACATCATCATGGCGTGCGGCAGCGATCGCCCGCCGAGGACCAGGAATTCCAGCGCATTGTCGAGACAGGCCGAGTCGCTCTGATTCTCGTAGACGATGGGAAAGAGCTTCTGCATGTCCTCGCCGAACAGCTCGGTGTTCAGCCGTCCTTGCCTGGCGCGCATCCAATTGACATTGCCCTTCAGCGTATTGATCTCGCCGTTGTGGCAAATGTACCGATAGGGATGGGCCAGGGGCCACGTGGGAAAGGTGTTCGTGCTGAAGCGCGCATGCACGAGCGCGAGGGCGCTCTTCAGGTTGCTGTCGGAGAGGTCTTGGTAGTACTGCGGAATCTGATGCGGAAGCAGCAGTCCTTTGTAGACGATGGTGTTGCTGGACAGGCTCGAGATATAAAAGTATTCCCGTCCTTCGATCGCGGATTCGCGGATGGCCCGTTCGACACATTTTCGGATGACGTATAACCGCCGTTCGAATTCTTCGTCCGTAAAGATCCCTCGCGCGATGAACACCTGCCGCATAAAGGGTTCGGTAGTGCGCGCCAGATCGCCGATGGCGTCACTCTTGACGGGCACGTCACGCCAGCCGAGGAGCTTGGCGCCTTCATCCTTGATGACGCGGGCAAACACGGTTTCGCACTGTTTTCTGGCATCGGCATCGGGCGGCAAGAACAGCATGCCCACGCCATACTCGCCTGCGCCGGGCAGCTTGATGCCGACATCCTTGGTGACGCGCTTGAAGAACTCGTGCGGGACCTGCAGCAGGATACCGACGCCATCACCGGTGCAAGGATCGCAGCCTTGCGCTCCGCGATGAGCGAGGTTTTCCAATACCTGCAGACCCTGCTGCACAATACGGTGCGACTTGTGCCCCTTGATGTCGACGACAAAACCGACCCCGCATGAATCTTTTTCATGCTGAGGATCGTATAACCCCTGTTTGGGAGGAAGCCCTGGTATATTCATGGCACGTATTCTCGTCTAGCAGGCAGGTAATTGACCTGGGGAAATAAGGTCCCGCAGAGGGACGTTCACGCCGGCAAACGATCACGGTAACTGCTACCACTGCTTGGGAAAATAAATGAGAAGTCACCTTACTGGATGGGTCGTGAAACTGTCAAGAGAACGGCGTCGCGATCAGTGACAATCGATCGACCGGTGCTTGACTTAGTAGAGTTTCCTGCCCTACTATCCGCCCCATGTCGAATGGACCGACCACCCTCACGCTCCACAGCATGGCCGATGTGTGGGATGTGTATCGCGAAGAGCTGGAGGGGGTCGAAGAGCAGATCCGAAAAAATCTCGATTCCAGCGTCGCCCTCGTCAATACGGTGGCCGCTCACATTCTCAACAGTGGCGGCAAACGCGTCCGTCCTCTTTTCGTCCTGCTGAGCGCTCATCTCTGCGGGTATGCCGGTCGTGACCATCAAGCCCTCGGCAGCCTGGTCGAATTCATCCATACGGCGACCCTCTTGCACGACGACGTGGTCGATGAAGCGGACTTGCGTCGAGGCCGTCGGACCGCGAGCAAAGTCTGGGGCAACCAGATCAGCATTCTCGTCGGAGACTATCTCTATTCACGCGCGATCTGCCAGATCGTCGACTTCCGCAATCAAGGCATCAACGAGGCGCTCTCCGAAGCCTGCCGGAAGATGGCTGAAGGCGAGGTTCTGCAGTTGTATTACAACGGCAATCCCTTGATGCCGGAACCGGAGTATCTCCGCATCATCGAACATAAGACGGCCGGATTGATTGCGGCCTCCTGCAAAATCGGCGCGATCGTCGGCGGGGCGACGGAAGAATTACAAGAGGTGCTGTTCCGGTTCGGTCAGCGGCTGGGTATTGCGTTTCAATTGGCGGACGATACGCTGGACTATGCCGCCAACGGCGAGCACCTGGGCAAGGCACTTGGGCAGGACCTGCGGCAGGGGAAGGCCACGTTGCCGCTGCTGCATCTCTTGCAGCATTGCTCGGAGCAGGATCGGCAGTTGATCAAAGATCGCATGGAGACGAGGACCCTGACCGATGAAGAACTCCGCCGCATCGTCACCTTGATGCAGGAATGTGGGTCCATCGCATACGCCATGGAGCGGGCACGCGCCTTCGTCGCGGCCGCCAAACGCGATCTCGACCTCTTCCACGACAATACCGCGAAGCGTGCCCTGTCTATCGCCGCTGATTACATGGTCACTCGCGACCGCTGAATTACCGCCGTTCGGTTTCACAACGCCTATGTTCCGCTGAGACAGCACCGTCGTTCAGCGACCACACCGGCCCCACCGCCGGACGGACAGGACCACCCCGCACCCACGAGAGAAAAGGATAGGAACCCGCATGGCACACGTCATTCCCTTTCACGGCACCCTCTATAACCCTTCGACCGTCGGCGATGTTCGCCAGGTGGTCGCGCCTCCCTACGACATCATCGACCCTACCTTACAGAAGACCCTGCATGACAGACATCCGAACAATGTGATACGCCTGGAACTCGGATACGAACAACCGGGAGACAGCGCGTCGAACAACAAATATACCCGCGCCGCGGTGGCGCTCAAGGAGTGGTTGAACTCGGGAGCGTTGCGACGAGACTCCCAGCCGGCCATCTATTACCACACCATCGAATACCACCCGCCCTACTCGGCGCCAGGCACTCCGACGAAGCTGTTCAAGGGCTTCCTATCGACGGTGGAATTGGAAGAATTCGGCTCGGGAAAGATTTATCCGCACGAGAATACCCGCGCAGCGGCTAAAACCGACCGGCTCAATCTCCTGGAAGCCTGTCGGGCCAACTTCAGCCCGATTATTTCGCTGTATTCGGACCCCGGGAATGAAATTCTGACACTGATCGAACAATCCATTGCCGCGGAAAAGCCTCGTATCGACTTTCAGGACGACGAAGGTTTCCGGCAACGACTCTGGAGCGTCACCGATAAGACGGTATTGGACAAGGTCGTCCAGATCATGAACACCAAACAGCTCTTCATCGCCGACGGCCATCACCGGTATGAGACGGCCCTGAACTATCGCCGCGCCAGACGGCAGCTGCCAGCCGCACCTGCCACGCCCCAGCCCTACGACAATGTGCTGATGCTGTTCGCCAGCCTGGAGGACAAAGGGTTGACCGTGTTGCCGACGCATCGGGTCCTGACCACACCGGTGCCGGCCCCCTCGGAATTGCTGCGCAGGCTTGAGTCGCTCTTTGACGTGACGCCCTTCCCCTTCCAGCCGTCCAACGAACCGCAGGCGCGCGGGCAGTTCATCGACACCTTGCGCAGCCGCGGGCAGACCATGCCAGTCTTTGGTCTGGCGCTCCGGAATGATCCGCAGTATTACCTGCTCGCCTTGAAAGCCGCGCATCGACCATCAGGAGCGACCTCGCCGCGTGATCGGTTGGACGTGTCACTCCTGCAGCAGCATGTCATCGCCACGCTCTGCTCGACACAGTCAGAACAAGAAGCGATCCTCTATTCGAAGGACGATCACGAGGCGTTGAACTGGGTGCGGCAGGGCACCGGCACCGCCGCATTGTTGCTGAATCCGACCAGAGTCGCGGAGGTCCAGGCCGTGGCCTCGGCGGGCGAACGGATGCCTCACAAGTCGACCTACTTTTTTCCTAAACCGCTGACCGGGTTGGTCATGAATGTGATGGAAGGATGAGCCGCGCCAAAGCGTGAGGGCTATGGAATGAGCGCACCCCCTACGAAGGCCAAAGTGTTGATTGTCGATGACGATCAGGACATTGTCACGATGTTGCAAGATCGGCTCGATGCCAGCGGCTATCGAACGATCACCGCCGGGGATGGTCAACGCGGCCTCGAACTCATCGAGCAAGACTCGCCGAACCTCGTGCTTCTCGACCTCTATTTGCCGCGCCTCAAGGGCATGGACGTGCTGAAGCGCATGGCGCAGAACAAGCAGATCGACGACATCCCGGTGATTGTCATGACCGCCGCGGGCACGATTCCGGATGCGGTCGAAGCCATGCGTCAAGGCGCCTACGACTTTTTGACGAAGCCTCTCGAAAAAGACCACCTGCTGATCGTGATTCAAAAGGCGTTGGAGCGGGATTCGTTGAAGCGGCAAGTGGCCGCCCTCAAGTCCGACGTGCAAAACCGGTACGCCACCATTGTCGGAGACAGCCAGAAGATCAAGGCAATTATCGAATCGGCGCAACGCGCCGCCAATTCGGACGCCAGTATTCTCCTGCTCGGTGAGAGCGGAACGGGCAAGGAACTCTTTGCCCGTTCTATTCACCAGTGGAGCCCGCGCCAGAGCATGCCCATGGTCGTGATCAATTGCGTGGCGCTCACCGAGACCTTGCTCGAGAACGAACTGTTTGGTCATGAACGAGGCGCCTATACCGGCGCGGACCGCATGCAAAAAGGCAAGCTGGAAATGGCGGAGGGAGGAACCGTGTTTCTGGACGAAATCGGGGACATGCCCTTGCCGTTACAGGCCAAACTGCTCCGCGTGCTGCAAGACAGGGAGTTCCAACGGGTCGGCGGGACGCGGCCGGTGTCCGTCAACATTCGCTTCGTGGCGGCCACCAACAAGGATCTCAAACAGGCGGTGAAAGCCGGTCAATTCCGAGAGGACCTGTTCTTCCGGCTGAATGTCGTGAGTTTTACGCTCCCGCCATTACGGGATCGCAGCGAAGACATTCCGAGGCTCGCCGAATTTTTTCTCAAACGGCACGCGTATGAGTCCAAACGTCCGGGGGTCACGCTCAGCCCGGCTGCCCGTACGGCACTGACCCATTATCCGTGGCCCGGCAACATCAGAGAACTCGATAACGTCCTCTCACGCGCGGTGGTACTTAGCCCAAGCGACGTGATCGAACCGGATTTTCTGGCCCTGGCCCCAGATGAAACGACCGGGAAAGGACCGGCGGACAACGCCCTTCCCTACATAAACCTCACCTACCATGAATCCATGGAAGCGCACAGCGCCTATATCATCGATCGCGCATTGGAACGGGCGGCGGGCAATCAGACCAAGGCCGCGGAGTTTCTTGACCTCCAACGAACCTACCTTGCCCGCTTGATTAAGCAGCGGAAACCCAACGCCGACGGCTAAATGCACAGGAGGCTGAAAAAGCCCGCCAGCTTCGTTCTCGCATTGCTGGACAGCCTTTTTGAGCCTCCTGTTACACGGAACAATCGGATTGCCGCGCTGCTAGACTGAGCAAACCCGCCGCAGCATCCTGCTGTACTTGCGCATAATGTTCCGGCGTGCCGACATCACTCCAAAAGCCGTCAAAATCGTATCCCATGATCCGTTCCCCGTCCTGAATGCCCTGCACATAGGCATCGATGATCGAGCATTGCATGCCGACCGGCAGGTAACGCAAAAGACGTGGGTGCAGAATATGGATACCGGCAAACATACGCGCGCGCGTCGGCGCTGACCGGGGAAGGCCGCGACCGGTAATCCGTATCACCTCGGACTGATCAGTCACCTCGACCAGTCCCCAGCGCGTTGCCTCCGGATCGTCACGCAGCACCAAGGTGGCCGCCGCGTCGTGAGCGTGATGAAATGCGATCAGCGCCGTGAGGTCCAACTCAAACAAGGTGTCGCCGTTGAGCATCAACGCCGGCTCGCCATTGAACCATTGTTCAACCTGCTTGATCCCGCCCCCGGTGCCAAGAATCACTGGCTCGCGCGAATAGGTGATCCGCATTCCAAAACGGGCGCCGTCGCCCAAGGCCTCCTCGATCATCGTCCCCAGATGATGGAGATTGATCACCACGTCCTGAATGCCGTGACGCTTCAGGAGCAGCAGATTCCAGACGATCATGGGAGTGCCGGCGACCGGCAACAGCGGCTTCGGCGTCACGTCGGTGAGGGGCCTCAACCGGGTTCCGAAGCCCGCTGCGAGAATCATGGCTTTCATAACAAGGCGCTGGCTTGTAGCCCGGAGTTATCGTAGTTCAGCGACGTACGGCGTGAGGTGCTCCCGCAGCTTGGCCAGCTCGGGGTATTTGGAAAGATTGCGCTTCACGTACCCTAAGACGCGAGGGATATCGGCAAGAAATTTGGGATTGTGTTTGACTTGGTCGATATAGACAAACCGGCCTGCGGCCTTCAGGTTTCGCTGAATGCTGGTGAGGTCGAATAGGCGTCGAAACCCCGCCCGGTCTGCCCAACCTTGCCCATGGGCGGCAAGACCGTCGAGGAAGTAGTCGATCAGCCCGTCCACGACCGCCTCGTCCAACTCGATGTAGGCATCTTTCAACAGCGAGGCCAGATCGTAGGTGGCCGGTCCCATCAAGGCATCTTGAAAATCGATAATGCCGATTCGCGATCCATCCACCATGAGGTTGCGCGAATGGTAATCGCGATGGACAAATACTTGCGATTGCCCCGCCAGCAGCTCAGCGATGCGCTGGAACTCACCCCGGATCGCCGCGTCATCGGCCGGAGCCATCGGCTTTCCCAAGCGGGCGGTGATGCCATATTCCAGGAAATGGTCGAATTCCCACATGAGCAGCGGCACATCGAAGCGCCGGTGAAAGGCGATGCAGCGCGGTTCAGGCACAGCCGTTCCCCTCACCTGGAACTGCACCAGTTGATCGATCGCCCGCCGGTAAAGAGTTTCCACCTTGGTGCGATCAGCATGACGACAGGCTTCCGCCAGCGTCAGATCGCCGAAATCCTCCAAATACAGTAGGCCGGCTTCGCGATCGTAATACTCCAACCGGGGTACCGTCACGCCGGTGCGGGAGAGGTGCGTGAGCACGTTGGTGAAGGGGAGTTCCGTGATCAGAGCGGAGGCCCCGCTGACCGCTTCTTCCGATTTTTTAAAGCCCTCCGGATCGGCCAGCTGCATGAGAATCAGCGACGAGGGCATGCCCTTCAGGGTGATCCTAAAATATCGGCGATTGGACGCATCCCCCGCGAGCGCGGTCAGGGCGGCGAATTCGCCACGAAACGGCAACTGGTTCACGACGGTCTCCGCGATTCTGGAAGAGTCGGGAGGTGCAAGCGGCGTGGCCGGCGCGGCAGGATTGGTCGTCGTCATACGTACGGCATTATAGCCAAACCGTTTTGAACTGCCAGCAGAAACTCACCTGCTGCATGCTAGGAATCTGTCCGAGTAATGCCATTCTACGGCCGCACATGATCTGCAGCCGTCTGCGTCGTTCTGGCCCGAAACAATCCTGCACGTGTTCCAGCGAATACGCTTCCGGTTTTTTCGAGCCTGCGGCCTCGCATCCACCGCAGCTCCTTCGCCTCGCAACGAAGGATTACTCGGACAGACTCCGCTCCGCACATCGCAGGTTGTATGCTCCTATCCTGAGCCGGTATCCTGATCATCTACTTACAGGAGGCGCCCATGCAGTACGTTCACCTCGGTCGTTCAGGAGTCCGCGTCAGCCGTCTCTGTCTCGGCACGATGAACTTCGGGCCGCACACCTCCGAACCAGACAGCTTCGCCATCATGGATCAGGCGCTGGAACTCGGCATCAACTTCTTTGACAGCGCCAATGTGTATGGGTGGAAGGTCGGCGAAGGCGTCACGGAACAGATCGTCGGGCGTTGGCTGGCGCAAGGCGGCGGACGGCGCAACAAGATCGTGTTGGCCACCAAGGTGTATGGCCGCATGGGTGACTGGCCGAACCAGTCCCGGTTGTCGGCCTTTCATATCAAGCGCGCCTGCGAAGACAGCCTTCGCCGCCTGCAGACAGACCATATCGATCTCTACCAGATGCATCACATCGATCGTGACTGCCCCTGGGAGGAAATCTGGCAAGCCATGGAGCAACTCTATCGAGAGGGCAAAGTGCTCTACATCGGCAGCAGCAATTTCGCGGGCTGGCACATTGCCCAAGCCCAGGAACTCGCGAAGTCGCGCCATTTTCTCGGACTCGTCTCCGAGCAGAGCCTCTATAATCTCCTCGAACGCACGATCGAGCTTGAAGTGATTCCGGCCTGCCAAGCCTATGGAATCGGCCTCATTCCCTGGAGCCCGCTGGCCCGCGGGGTACTGGGTGGGGCCTTGACTCCGAGCGCCACCGGTCGGCGGGCGGATGAAGACGTCCGCAAGGACATCGAGACCCGTCGCACGAAACTCGAAGCGTACGAAAAACTCTGCACGACACTGCAGTCCACGCCGGCCGCCGTGGCGCTCGCATGGCTGTTGCACCAACCGGTGGTGACGTCCCCCATCATCGGTCCTCGCACAATGGAGCAACTCACCAGCGCCATGCAGAGTCTGAAATTGACGATGGGGCCGGACCAGCTCAAGGCGCTGGACGAGATGTTCCCCGGCCCCGGAGGCGCCGCCCCGGAAGCTTATGCCTGGTAATAAACCGGGACAGGAAAGGAGGCAGCGGCAAAAATTTCCCGCTCTGTACTACAAGCGACCATCCCAGGGATGCGTGACTGACCGACTCGTTTCAACTTCGAAGGGTCCTGAGACCGACCATCTTGGTGCCTGCGGCCTACAGTGACGCCAACGCACGCCACCTTGTTCACACCCTGCGGATGGCGTTCACCTTTCTCTCAATGACACAGGATCGCACTGAGATCCGACACCACAGACCTTGCTCTCCTCAATCACGCCTGCTCACGAACACCGATCGGTGGTCGACCAGTCTTGTCGGCAGGCACTCTACTTGCTTTATCCCACGTCATAACCTCAAGGCAGATTCATCATCACGCCAGGCTCAGGAGATGACCTATGGCCCAGACGCATTCCGGCGGGAACTCCAGAGCGCCGAAGGCAATAGCTCGCGCCGACCACCGGGCTTCGATGATCTGTTCCAGCTGTCAAGGCTACCTCGTTGCAGACCTCTATATTGACACGGTGGACTCCGGAGGCCATGTATGGATCCGGGCGTTACGCTGCGTCCAATGTAGAAAAATCGCCGACGGCGAGCCAGGTGGCTTTCGCGCAGCGTCGAAAATGGGAAGGATCGGAAGAATACCGCGGGGGTTACCTGAATGGGGATTGAATGATGAAATGACGGCCTTAGGGACCTAAGACCGCTCTGGAACCTCAGGATTGCGCCATTCCTTCCATCGCCAGGCCCAAGCTCCCAACAGGGCACCCGTCGTATCCGCGACCAAGTCCAGCGGATCTCCCTCCCGAAACGGTACGAAGAGTTGATGCACCTCATCGCTCAGACCGTACAGCGAACATCCCGTCGCCGCCACAATCAGGGCATGACGCGCCACCCAGCGCCCTGCCGCATGCCGACAGGCACGATAGGCCAAGGCGCCCAGAATAGCGTACTCGCTCACGTGCAGGGCCTTATCCGACACTTCTTTCAGGATTGAGGCGACAACCTCCGGCGGATGCGAAATGGAAGATCCGCCGAAGATCAGCGCGGCATACAGTCCGACCGGAACCCAATAATGTAACGTCGAACCGTCGGCGTTGAGACTGTCGAGGCGCACGCTCGGGGTGATGGTCGGTTCCGCTGCCATGTCTCTCGCTCCTCACTGTTCGCGTCCTGCGACGAGGACACGGTTGCAATAGTTTCCATCCACGGTGCAATGCCGCAGATTCATTGCAACCCTTTTACCCCTATGACATACTGCCCCCGAGTCTGCAAGAAACTTCCTGATGAAAACCATTCAGCTCTGCTTTCTCTGGCACATGCACCAGCCGTACTACACGGACCCGATTATGGGATCCGCCAGTATGCCCTGGGTCCGGCTCCATGCGACGAAGGCCTACTACGACATGGCCTTCCTCCTCGACAAGTTTCCGCAGGCGCGCTCGACGTTCAATTTCACCCCCTCGCTGTTGCTACAGCTCGAAGAATTCTCCACCGGCCGGGTTCGCGACCTCTTTCTGGAATATGCTCAACGCCCGGCAGCCGACCTCAGCCCGGAGGAAAAGGCCTTCCTGATTCGCCATTTCTTTTCGGCCAACTGGGCCACGATGGTGCGCCCCTTTCCTCGGTATCAAGAACTGCTGGCGAAGCGTGGCCTCGACGTGCACGGACAGGACTTGAATCGGCTGGCCAAACAGTTTTCACCCCAGGAATTTCTCGACCTGCAAGTGTGGCACAACCTCGCCTGGTTCGGGTATGGGAGCCTACATCAGTTTCCCCGACTGGTAGAGTTACGGAGAAAAAATCGCGGGTTCACGGAAGAAGACAAACAGGAGGTCCTGGCCCTCCAGCAGACGGCGATCAGGCAAATCGTTCCCATGTACAAGGCGCTTCAGGATCGAGGCCAAATCGAACTGACCACCACGCCGTTCTTCCATCCGATCCTGCCGCTCGTCATCGACACGGAATTCACGCGACGGGCCAGACCGGATCTGCCGCTTCCGGCTCGATTTCATGCGCCGGCTGATGCCGAGGCGCAGATTCGACTGGCCATTGAGTACCATACCAAGACCTTCGGCCAAGCGCCTGTCGGGCTGTGGCCCTCAGAAGGATCAGTCTGTCCGGAGATGTTGCCGATGTTGGAGAAAGCCGGTGTCCGTTGGTTGGCGACGGACGAAGGCAACCTCTACCGATCGCTCCAGATCGGGAATCACGCCTGGAACCGGCATTATCACCTTTATCAGCCCTACCAGGTGGGGGGGACGGACCATCCGCTCACGATGCTGTTTCGCGATCGGGATATTTCCGACGCGTTCGGATTCGTCTACCATAAGACCACGCCGGAATCCGCCGCCGACGATGTGCTTCGGCGCGTGCGAGGCCTGGCGCATGATATTCCGTTGGAGCAAGGCATCGTCGCCGTGATCTTGGATGGCGAAAATCCCTGGGAGCATTACCATGACGGGGGCGAACGATTCCTTTCGCTCCTGTTTCGCGCCTTCGGACAGGATGGGCTCCATCTCGGCCACGGCATCCGCGTCCAGATGGAGACCGTCAGCCGGGCGCTCGCGACCACCCCGCCAACCCAACGCCTCGATCACCTGCATTCCGGTTCCTGGATCAACCAAGACTTCAAAATTTGGATCGGACATCACGAAGACAATCGCGGCTGGGATCTTCTGCAGCACACGCGGGCGAGGCTTGTCGACCTGACGCCTGCACTCACCCAGGAGCAGGCGCGCGCGGCCTGGAGCGAACTCTATGCCGCCGAAGGGAGCGACTGGTTTTGGTGGTATGGCGATGACTTCGATACCGACTATAAACAGGAATTCGATCGCCTGTTTCGGACGCACCTCCGCAACGTTTGGACCTATGCCGGAATGACACCTCCTGACATCTTGAACCAGCCGTTGGTTGAAGCCCGCGGCGCGCAGGGACTGGAAGCGGCCCAGCTTCCGCTGGCGTTCATCTCCCCCACCATCGATGGCTTCATATCGAACTTTTTTGAATGGCGCGGAGCCGGGGCCATCAATCCCACCCCGCCCCTCGGCGCGATGTGGAAGTCTGAAGGACTGTTCACCGCCATTTTGTTCGGCTTCGACCATGAGCGCCTGTATCTCCGGCTGGATTTCGATGACCGGTCCCAGACACGTCAAGAGGACTGCGCCGTGGACCTTCACGTCGGATCGGGGATTCAGCAATACAGACTGTCCTTCGCCCTTGCGCCCGCCGGAACCGACACCTTTCTGCTCGCTCGGGCAGAGGAGGCCGGCGCCTATCGTGAGGTGGGATCGTACGGCACGATCTGCCGGCGCAAGATTTTGGAGCTGGCGGTGCCGTTCAAGGACCTCGACATCGAAGTCGGCCATGAACTACGGCTGACGGTGACGGTGTCGGAACACCGGATGGAAATCGCGCGGTATCCCCATCATAATCCGGTCACCTTCCACCGGCCAGGCGAAGAGTTCGAAGCGACGATGTGGAGAGTGTAGAAGAACGCAGCATCTGGTGATCGAGTGCCGTCGTGACGCAGTCGTGCAGAATTTTTCTCCAGGATCACCTCTCTCGATCACCCGATCACCAATCGACCTGAAGGAGACTCGATGCCTGAGTTACGCAGAGACCCGATCGTCGGCCGCTGGGTGATTGTGTCCACCGAACGGAACGGGCGCCCCCATGACCTGCACATCCCTGCTCCTTCGCGCACCACTTCCGCCCTGTGCCCCTTTTGTCCTGGCCAGGAACGGCTGACGCCGAGAGAAATCCTCGCCTACCGGCCGCACGCCTCGGGTCCCGATAGTCCCAACTGGACGGTGCGAGTCATCCCGAATAAATTCCCCGCCTTGCATGTGGAAGGGGATATGGGCCGCGAAGGGCTCGGGCTTTACGACCGGATGAACGGAATCGGCGCCCACGAAGTCATCATCGAAACCACCAACCACAAGGACAGCTTGGCCGACCTCCCCGCGAAACGGGTGGAAGACGTCCTCTGGGCCTACCGCGACCGCATTCTGGACCTCAAGAAAGATCTTCGATTTCGATATATCCTCATCTTCAAGAACCAGGGCGCTGCGGCAGGCGCCACCTTGGAACACAGCCACTCCCAGCTCATCGCCTTGCCGGTCGTCCCCACCAGCGTGCTCGAAGAGATAGACGGCTGCCGGCTCCATTTCCAGCAGAAGGAGCGCTGTATCTACTGCGACATCATCCGCCAGGAATCAGCTGAAGGCGTGCGGGTGGTGCTGGAAAACCCGGAATTTCTGTGTTTGACTCCTTACGCTCCACGCTTTCCGTTCGAAATGTGGATTCTTCCCAAACGTCATGCCGGCCACTTCGAAGAGAGCCAGCGCTCTCAGTTCGAATTTCTGGCATCGATCCTCGGGGAGGCGTTGCGGCGAATGAATGCGGTGCTGGCTCGACCGGCCTATAACTTCATATTGCACAGCTCGCCGCTGCACGAAAAAACGGGAGAGTTTTATCATTGGCATATCGAGATCATTCCCAAGCTCACCCAAGTCGCGGGATTTGAATGGGGCACCGGCTTTTATATCAATCCCGTCTCGCCGGAAGAATCGGCCAAGTCACTCCGAGACGCCGCCATCTGACCGTCGCTCCGCTGCGTTCCACTAGGATAGAAAGGGTGCCTCATCCTCATCTGCCGATTTGACCACCTCGATTCAACCTCATTTTCTTCTCGGACAAATCACTAAGGAATTGGCATAATTTGTCTGGTCAACCCACTTGCAATCGTCCCCTGGGCGAGCGTATAAAAATCGCACTCCCCGGACGATGGTTTGCATAGCTTGCATCTCTTCTGATTGTATTTTTCCCGCAAGCCTTCTCACAAAGGGAGGGAGGCTGAATTCACCGGGGAAGGTAGGAGGCGATCGTGAAGGAGCCCAACCTCGCATGGAAAGAATCGCTCTTTAGCGAACTGGATCTCAAGAACAGAAAGTTCAAGCGCCTTGCGCTGGTATCGGCGCTCCTGTTTCTTGGCGTGGTCGGACTCTTAGTATTCCAGATCGTCCAGGGGATTAGATAACAATCACTCAGCTGCCTGCTTCGGTGTCCCTCTACCCGCAGATCCAGTACCACTCGAACCTTGCCCTGCAGATTGAATACTTCCTGCTGCATCGGCCCTACGATTTTACTAATTTGCAATCCCGCATAAGTCAGCCGTATCATCGCGGCATGATCGTCCAACTGAGTCATCCGCAACGCCAAGTCGAAATCAAAGGCCCCAAGCGCACCAAAGAAGTGCTGCGCGAACTGAATCTCGTGATCGAGGCGCATCTGGTGATCCGCGGAGACGACCTCGTCACGGAAGACGAAATGCTCGCCGATGCCGATCAGATCGAAATCCGGCCGGTCATTTCCGGCGGCTGATTGCTGCAGGATCCCTCCCACCCTCTCACGCTGTACGGATATTCATGAATTGCGGAAAGTGTAAAACGAAAGCCGCCATCAGCCTTCCGCGGCACAATGCCGCCTTCTGCAAAGGCTGCTTCACAACCTTTGTGCACGAACAGGTCGCGCGCGCCATTAAATCGTTCGCCATGTTCAAGCCTGACGATCGCATCCTCGTCGCAGTCTCCGGCGGCAAAGATAGCCTCGCGCTGTGGCATATCCTCCTCAAGCTCGGATATCGCGCCGACGCGCTCTACGTGAATCTCGGCATCGGCAGCTACTCCGAAGAGTCGCATCGAAAAGTGCAGCATTATGCCGAGACGGTGGCCGCGGCCCATGGCGCGACCCTGCTCGTCCATGTCGTCGAACAAGAAGCCGGGGCCGGCATTCGTGAGCTGGCCAACATCCTGCACCGGCCGACCTGCTCGACTTGCGGCACGATCAAGCGCTATCAGTTCAATCGCGCGGCGGTGGAGCAGAATTATGACGTGATGGCTACCGGCCACAACCTCGATGATGAAGCGGCGCGTCTATTAGGCAATGTGTTGCACTGGCAGGAAGAGTATCTGGACAAACAAAGTCCGACCTTGCCCGCATCCGTGGAAGGGTTTGCCAAGAAAGTAAAACCACTCTGCCGGTTGTCCGAACGCGAAATCGCCGCCTACGCAGTGGTCAATCGCATCGACTACATTGTGGAAGAATGCCCGATGGCCAAGGGGTCGAAGATGCTTCTTTACAAGGAGGTCCTCAACCGGCTGGAAACGGAATCGCCCGGCACCAAGCAGCGTTTCTACTGGGGCTTCCTGGACAAGCAAACCAAGCCGGAGTCAGCGCCTGAAACCATGGCGGAAAAAGATCAGCGAACCCTCACTCCCTGCCTCTCTTGTGGTCAACCCACCACTGCCGACACCTGCTCCTATTGCAAGATGATGGCAAAGGCCAAAAACACCCCCGCACAGCCCCGATCCTGACCACGTCGACATTCAGACATTCGTCCCGAGGCCTCTCACTAAAACAGTAATGAAGGATTACTTATTTCTCTAAGGACGTCCTTGACCTCGGGACCGCCAGCGAGCAGGGCTAGCGGCCACGATGGCCGCCGCCGAAGCGCGACCCTCCGGAATGGCCGCCGCCCCCGAAATGTCTTCCCTGCCCGCCACCTTGACCGGAATTCACGGAAGCACGTGGCGGGACCGAAGGTGCAGTGTGAATGTTAGGTGGGCTTGGTCGCCAGAAATGAGAGGGATGTAACTGGTACTGCGTGGACGGAGCTGAAAACTGCGGCGGCACCGATGGCACGCTTCGCGGCGTCGGAATGCTGACGATGTCTCCTACCTTCGCAGGCACGCCCGCAGGTGTGAGTAATGGCGGGGACTGATGGTGATGCGCATAGGGAGCAGAGGGCACGAGCAACGATTGCCGCGGCGGCGAGAAGCTGCTGCCCGGCC
>JAJFBJ010000188.1 GCA_020697375.1 Nitrospira sp.
CTCAGACACGCTTTTCCGTAATACAGCGGCAAGAGCACTCGGATGCTTCTTCCTCCCTCCGCCACTTCGCTCCAGACTTGCTCATCATGGCGGGGGAATGTCGGATCTCCCATTTTCTGCATCGCGGCGGCCTCAAACGCATCAGCCTTGTTTTTGGCATTACGCAACAGCGGGTCAGGAGCAGTCTGCTTCAGGTAGAAGCCGGACCAGAGTTGGAACCGCGTGCCCGTTTCGGTACCGAACGTGGCTGGGATCAAGCCTTTGTACTTGATACCCTTTACATTGATGACGGTTTGATAGGTCGCCACCGTTTTTTTACTTTCCTCCAAGAGTCGTTCCAGTAATGGCTTCGCCATCGCAGGCATCTTCGCGTTGGAGAGATCCTTCAGATCATGCCCTGTCCGTTGCTTGAATAAGGCGAGGGTTTGCTCGGCAAACACCTCCGGCGTGAAGCCCTTGTCTCCTTTAGCCGGATCGTTAATCAACTCCTGGTTCTGACCGATCGCCACACGACCAGAATCGAGTAACACCGCGAGCAGTCGGGCTGAGTCGCGCGCCTCGGTCTCCGAGGCAGACAGAGCATATGGAACCAAGCTCCCTAGATGGGCACAGACTAGAAGAAACCATCCGGCCGTCCACCGGAGGGCCCCTGACTGCCGTCGACCTCGCCCCGCCTGGCCGCTCCGGTCTTCGGTCATAGCCCCTCCCTTTTTCTTTGTAAGCTGCAACTTTCTGCGCTAAGCGAAACGATTTGCCGGTATTGCCGCTTTCCGGCTCGGATGCGTTTCGAAGTAGATGTCATCTGAAGCATGAGTCTTGGAGTACAGTATTGATTCCTTGCTGTCGTCGAACCTAGGACAATACCTAGTCGGTCCCATCCTTGCGGCTTGCTGAAGAATACGCCTTCGTTCTGCGCCGGAATCGGGGATGCCCGGTGAATTTTTCTTTGCACGGCTAGGCGCGCAATAGCAGGTTTCGTGGGAGACACGCATCGTTCCCTGATTGGGACGGCTCGTTTAGCCCAACTTCGATGTGTTCGGATCGATGCAAAGGGCGACTTCATCATGAAGTCGGAGGTCGGCCGGCGGCGTGGTTGCACGAAGCGCGAAGGTCCAGTAGGAACGAGGGTCCTGCGGAGTGGCCGGACCTAGGGGACAAGACAGGTCCGGCACGATCTGCTGCCGACTGTGAGGTGAATCTGCATCGAATCCTCTGACGCCGGCAGACGGGGCACAGAAACTTAGCGACTGAGGCCGTAAAGAATATGTTTACCGCTGTGTCGTGTCAGGCCAATGGAAACCATCCGGCCCATCCCGTCGCACCGTTCCACCATGTGCTGAAGACGCCTCCGTCTGAACCCACGGTGACGAGGTCGATATGGTCGGCGACTCGTGAAATGGCGGCTACCTGACCACCTGGTTTCCCAACGCCGCTTGAAACGTTGAACCAATTCGCCCAATTCTGCCCCTCGTGCCACCATGTGCTATAGATCCGATTGTCGGTCCCGATCGTGAAGAGATCGAGATGATTCGGATACCGCGCAATGGCCGTCACCGAGGAGCCGGGTGACGCGACTCCGCCGGAAACCTGAAACCAGCCGCCCCAGCCACCTCCTGCATTCCACCACGTCGACATGATGCGGCCATCCGCTGCAGTAGTAAACAGGTCGAGTTGGTCCGAAAAACGCGCCACGACCGATACTGTAGAATCGGAGCGGCATTGCAGATTGCCAATCACAAACCAGTTGTGCCACCCACTCCCCTCGTCCCACCAACAGCTATACACGCGCTGATCTGTGCCCACTGTGAAGAGATCGAGATGATTCGGATACCGTGCAATGGCGGTCACGGTCGCGCCTGGAGATGCCACACCACCCTGGACCTGAAACCAATCTGCCCAGCCGGTTGTAACATCCCACCACGTCGACATCGTCCGACCGTCAGCCGCAGTGGTGAATAAATCAAGGTGATTACTATTACGAGATACGACATTGACGGTGGAGCCGGAACGACACTGCAAATTCCCGATGGGGAACCAACCATGCCAGCCATTGGTGATATCCCACCATGCACTGTACACCCGGTTGTCCGTGCCGACCGTGAACAGATCAAGATGATGGGCATACCGCGCGACTGCGGTGACAGGTGATCCCGAACCACCCGGCGAGCTAATGCCGCCTTGCACATGAAACCATCCCGCCCAACCCGTGCTTTGATCCCACCAGTTGCTCATCGTGCGCCCATCGGAAGCGACGGCGAAGACATCCAGGTGTTCCGGGAAGCGCGCAACGATGGTGTTCGGCGTGCGAGGACGTGCCTGCCAGGTGATACCGGCGGGGACAACAAACGTCATGGTCGCAGCGGGGGCAGAAATTTGCGCAATCTTTAAGCCGGAGTTGCTGCCGTCCCACCATTTGCTGTCGGGACTGGTGGTATCGGAGAACTGTGTGTTATTAGGGGACCCGAATAAATCCTCGCTGTCTCCCAGATTAATATTACCTTCCAGATCGAACCGATTATCGGCCTGCAACAGAGAGCATTCGTAGTGCTGACTGGGAGTCATTTGCTCATTGTTATTGCTACCCTGTTCATCAACGTGCCAGATAGCCAGCCCTGCATCAGGCAAGAATGTATCACGACCGGTCTTCTGCCTATTCTCGACGATGAAATACTCTGTTGCAGACTTGGTATAGATGTAAAAGTCATTGTGGGCCGCAGACAGAGTCGCAGTAAGACCAGGAGTAACGGGGGTGGCCTTGGTAGCCCAGCCCGCCTCATTTTTTAAGTAAGCACCGATTTGCGCGGGATTTTTATTATTGCCTCCATAACACATGAGGCAATAATGACCTACTCCGGCTGAATAATTACTTTGCTTATCGTACAAATCAGGAAAGTCGCAAATCATGTGGCCATTTTCATGACAGAAGGTTCTCAACGTCAGCTCACTGCCCATATTTGTAATCTGGTAGTCAGAGAACTTCTTGCCCGCCCCCGCGTCGTATGGTGAGGCTAAGCTCCAGGAGTGCGGCCACAGACCTTCAGACCAATTATTTACCGTCGGTCCGACGTAAAACACATTCAAGGCATAGATATATCCGCCGCTATCGCTGCTAAGCTGACCAAAATTAAAACCTTGAGATTTAAGGGATGTGAGCGCTTCAACGACCAGTTCCCTGGCCCGTGTACCAAAGGAAATCGCTGGGTCAGTGTAGTATGAGCGCTTATGGGCAGCCGTATAATATTGTGTCACGACGTTGGTATAGGTGAGCTTACCTCGTGAATTATCGTAGAAATAGTCACGTACCGATCCATTATTTCCAAACCCGTTATAGCCCGGTAGGTTACAAAAATCATTCACCTCTTGCTGAGTCAGAGTCTCCGCGACGTCTGGAAAACGTATCAAGACACATAATCCAACATAGGTGCCAACTCTTATAGTCGCCTGCGGCAATGCCTCAGGTCTCGTCGTCGGTGCTATTCCCCGCAACTGACTTTTCTTTTGGGCCCGACGGACTTGCCAGCGGCTGGGTGGCTCTTGGAGCATGGGTGCGCGAAGCGCTTTTTGTCTGGCGCTCTCCCGCCGGATACGTATGTGCGGTCGTAGCCCTAAGCTTTGCGGATCTACGTCGCCCACTTTGGCATCCGTCGGCACTAGATCATTTTTATCTTCGGAGAGCTTCCCGTACATGTAAAAACCCGTTGCGGGGTCTTTCACAACCGTATAGCCGTCCAGAGTTTCGAAGACTGCGTAATGCTGGTTGCCCATACCCCTCACCTGAACGGTACTTCCGTCAGGGTTGGTGAAAGTAAATTCTTCGTTAACGAATGGAGTGCTCATACCGTTCTCCCTTTAACTGATAGATATTATCGAATACGCATAGATGGTCTTCACTCGTTCGAGTGATCATTCCGTAGTCCCATCGTGCATGAGTGTCTTCATCGAGGCGGCGCTCGAGGCACGCAGTTTCGTTGCCGGGTTCCATGTGACCTCTCATGTCTGGTCAGCAATTTCCAGACCAAATGGAGTCTTTCAACTTCAGACTCAATACATATAAGTATTTTAGCTGTTTACCTGGAAGAACGGTGCTTCTCGCCGATTATCGTCGTGGCGGACAACTCTTGGATTTGATGCGCACAGTATCCATTTCAATACAGAACTGTATGAGAGTAGATACAGCGGCAGTCCGGGCAGGATATAAGAGCGAAATTGGACTCCATAGTATCCTCACAGACTCCCCGCCCCAGGGTTGGCCTGGGACTGTCCCGCCCAAACGAGGCTTGTCAGCAGGCGATCGCAAAACGTTCAGCCTCATGTCGGAAGGGCAAATTTTGGGCGACGAAGGAGCTCATGAAGATGCCTCCGAATTGTGATGAGAGAGATCCACCTCGCCGTTACATTGCAACAGGGCAACACCAGCGCCAAGGACCATAAATAGTGATCCTTTCCTCTGGGACACCACGGCGTCCTGATTTGGCGGTGAAGGGAAACAATCAGAGTCGTCGGCTGTGCCATGAATACCCGGCAAGCCCGACGGTGGTGAGCGGCGCGTGGTTGATGGCGTGACGGCAACGGCGGCCTCCCACCGGCCTTCATCCAGTGACCAGGGGACTTAGTATTGGGCGAGTGTCTATCAACAGCTGCTCACCCGACGCGGCATACTTCCCAGCATGAGTCGCAAGGGCAATTGCTATGACAACGCGCCCGTCGAAAGCTTCTTCAGTTCACTAAAGAACGAGTTGGTTCGACATCGACGGCTTCCAGCACCACGCCAAAGGCCTCTATGCGGGCGGTCGTCTCGTGTGTTATGAGCGTATTGTTTGGTTGTGCGGATGCCCACCTACGAACCAAGAACTATCCCATGCAGCCATG